>NZ_JAPVXW010000007.1:0-113134 GCF_041431535.1 Veillonella sp. 27098_8_77
GTTGTACGGAAGTAGAATTGTGGACGGTAGTTGGAGAAGAATGGAGTATGACGGCCACCTTCTTCTTTAGTCAATACGTATACTTCTGCTTTGAATTTTGTGTGTGGGTTGATGGAACCTGGTTTAGCCAATACTTGACCACGTTCGATGTCTTTACGGTCAACACCACGAAGCAATGCACCAACATTGTCGCCTGCTACTGCAGAGTCCAAAGTTTTGCGGAACATTTCAAGACCAGTTACAACGTATTGTTCAGCTTTTTCTTTCAAGCCTACAACTTCTACTGTATCACCAACGTTTACTTGACCACGTTCAACACGGCCAGTTGCTACTGTACCGCGACCAGTGATTGTGAAAACGTCTTCTACTGGCATCAAGAAAGGTTTATCAGTATCACGAACTGGTGTTGGGATGTAGGAGTCTACAGCTTCCATCAATTCGTCGATTTTAGCTACGTATTGAGCGTCGCCTTCCAAAGCTTTCAATGCGGAACCTACGATGATAGGTACTTCGTCGCCAGGGAATTCATAGGAAGAAAGAAGTTCACGAACTTCCATTTCAACCAATTCGATCAATTCTTCGTCGTCAACCATATCAGCTTTGTTCAAGAATACTACGATTGCAGGAACGCCAACTTGGCGAGCTAACAAGATGTGTTCGCGAGTTTGAGGCATAGGGCCGTCAGCTGCGGATACTACCAAGATAGCGCCGTCCATTTGAGCTGCACCAGTGATCATGTTTTTAACATAGTCAGCATGGCCTGGGCAGTCAACGTGTGCATAGTGACGGTTAGCTGTTTCATATTCAACGTGTGCAGTGTTGATTGTGATACCGCGTTCACGTTCTTCTGGAGCTTTGTCGATCATGCTGTAATCTTGGAAGTCAGCTTGGCCTTTTTCAGCCAATACTTTTGTAATTGCAGCAGTCAAAGTAGTTTTACCATGGTCAACGTGACCGATTGTACCGATATTAACATGAGGTTTCGTACGTTCAAATTTTTCTTTTGCCATTAGGATTATATCCTCCTTCACAAAAACAAATACTATATAGTCTTACTATAATATAAGAACCTAATTTAATCAACAGAATATACATTCCTACAGATTATTATACCATAATCTATGTAGGCCAATAAATAAAAAATTACATCCCCTTAATGAGATGTAATATTCAATCTTATATATTTGTATTAGATATAAAAAAATCCTCACCAATGTGAGGTTTAATGGTGGCGGCACACGGATTTGAACCGCGGACACACCGGGTATGAACCGATTGCTCTAGCCAACTGAGCTATGCCGCCATGTATGGAGCTAGTGACCGGGATTGAACCGGTGACCTTATCCTTACCAAGGATACGCTCTGCCGACTGAGCTACACCAGCACAATGAACGTTCACTTCACTGTGAAATTATGGTTGCGGGGACAGGACTTGAACCTGCGACCTTCGGGTTATGAGCCCGACGAGCTACCAACTGCTCCACCCCGCTATAAATGGTGGAGGGAGAAGGATTCGAACCTTCGAAGTCGAAGACGGCAGATTTACAGTCTGCTCCCTTTGGCCGCTCGGGAATCCCTCCATAAATAAAATGGAGCTGGCGATAGGAATTGAACCCACAACCTGCTGATTACAAGTCAGCTGCTCTACCTATTGAGCTACGCCAGCATCATTACGACAAGATGTATTTTATCATCCGCCACACTAAGTGTCAAGAACTTTTTTAAACTTTTTGAAGAGTTTTGTCCGTTCTCTGCGGTCACCCTTAGTGCTATATCAATATATCATGAAAGTTTTTCTGACGCAAGTATTTTTTTGAATTTTTTTAAACTTCATTGTTTCCTCATAGCTAATTATCGATACAAGTAAATAATAGCTAGAATTGCTACGATAATCCGATAGTAACCAAAGGAAGATAAAGAAGATCGATTCAAATACCATAAGAAGGCTTTCACAGTTATATACCCTACTATATATGATACGAGTGTTCCAATGGCAAACATAATCATATCATTCACATCTAATAAATGAATGACACGTGCTAAGTCATATATACAGACGATAATCATAACAGGTACGGCCATAATAAATGAAAAATCAGCCGCTGCCCTACGAGTACAGCCTATCAACATGCCCCCTGCAATCGTTGCACCAGACCTGGAAAATCCAGGCCACAAACAGAGCATTTGATATAACCCTATTTGAAAGCATTGATATATGGTCAAATTATTTACTGAGTCTACCAGGCGCTTATCCACATTCCTTTTTTCTGCGTATATCATAAATATGGCGCCTATAATGAGACCAAATATAACGGGAATCGGTCCAAATAAATAGCCTTTTATAACATACTGCAACAGATATCCTGCTACCAATACCGGCAACATACCTGCACCAATGTGAAGTAACGAAACACCACGTGTTTTAATCCAATTTTTCCGTTTTAAGAATCCATTAAACGTGCGTCTATAATGTGTGTAAATTGCAAGTATAGCACCTATTTGAATAAATACTTCAAATACGTCAGCATAAGCGCCTTCAAAATTTAGCATATGGCCAATAATAATCATATGGCCCCGTACTAGATACAGGAATACACTCAGTTATACCTTCTATAATACCTAAAATGAGGGCTATTACATATTGATCCATGATATCCACCTACCTTTATACATGTGGTCATAACTCATGGCAATATATAATGTGCCCTCATCAATTAATCAATATAACTCTATTAATCAATAACTATAACACGCTCTGGTTTAGTAATTGTTACCACCGCATGTTTTGGATCATTATTGTGTTCCAAGTATAATTGATCACCTTCAAGATGACCACGCCAACCAACAACAATCGGATATGTTTTACTAATAGTTTTTAATAGTTCAAGAGGATTTAAATTCAAAATTGGTGCAAATAGCACATTGATACCATCTATAAGAACCACTTCTGTGTCACTGCGGCTCAAAGCACGACGAATTACTTCTTCAGCAAGTTTTGGTCTTTCATCACGAGGCACTAACAAAAATTCTTCTTCAATCAGTTGTTTTGCTTCTAAATACTTCCAACCTTTTTGCTCTGCTAATTCACGAATCAATAAGCTTTTACCAGAACCAGGACCACCAACGACGAACAGAATGCGCTCATCATTATTTTGAATTTGTTCCCACCGTTCTTTCACATCTTGTACAGTAACCATATCCTTGCCTCCTCACGTAAGATGACCTACTTAACAGGTCTGTCAGACAACATCACTGATTTGATATATTGATTTTTATCATCCAAGGCGAACTGCAAATAGGAGTTGTTCGATTTTGGATTTTTATATTCATATACCGTAGCCGTTCCCGAACTAGTTGTAGATTCTACAATACGCGTCGGCATACCGTATACAAAGAGCAACAAATATTTAGTATCACCCATGGCAATACCACGGCGTGTTGGTGTATATACATTCAACAAAACGCGATTGATAAGCGATTTGTCATCTACACTTACACCATATTCATTATAGCCTATGAATGTGGAGCCAAATAGCATTCCTTGTGTACGCCATTCGCCATCCGCATCATTTACAAAACGCTGATTTAGACGCAAGCCGCGTAGTACAAAATCATCATCAGACAAATGGCCTGCACGGAAATTGTACATAGGTGCCTTAGGCAAACCAAAGCGCGACCACACTTGACCATCTAAAATATCAACAGCCTCAATCGTATTGTTTTTAATGGTGAAAGCAATATACGATTTCCCATTTTGAATGGTATCTGGAGATTGGCTATTATTATTTGTATTCGCTACGGAAGAAGTAAAATCCTTTTTTTCAGACCATAACTTTTCGGAATGGCCTTCATACAAAAAGATATATGATTCATCTGACTGATTGCGCCACATCGCATTAGGGCTGCCATAGGAGAAAATCATTTCCATACGGGAACTGCCTACACCGATATCCCGAATTGTAACTAAGCCTTTTTCTGTAGTATGCAAATTGGTAATGGTACCAACAGGGAATAAATAGGTAGCACCTTGACCACGCAATTGATTGTCTACCAAACGAGATTTATCTGGTCCCGTATATACGGTTATATCCATATCTTTTTCATGATATGTTGTGAATACACCCTTCACAGTTCCTTGGGCAGATGGACTAGGCACATACACATCGCCTACACGATATACAGGAACCATGCTAGTGGCTTCATCACCATCGGATTTTCGGGTCAAACTATAATCGTCTTCATCGCCAAGAGCTGGTAAATTATTAGCTGTATAGGAGCGTCCTATATCGGCTAAATTATTTTTGGAATCTTGTGGCATAACACCATCATTTTCACTGGCCGCTTGCCAATATTGCAAAGAATCTCCAAAAGCAGTTACCGCTAATTGCTCAGCAAGCCATCCCGTTTTAGCTGTACTATCATCTGTAGGTACTTTTACCACAGCTACAGCATTCTTAACTTCTGGTACAGTTGTATCTGCATCAATGGCCCATACCGGTGTAGTCCCTAACGCACTTAACACGGCCATCGTTAATGCAGCACGACATAACATATGTTTCATTAACGCTTCTCCATTTGTTCTCTAATCCATGTCAACCAAGGCGCCAATCCATCTTTAGCAGTACAACTAATTTCGAATATATGACCTTGAGGATTTAAATTACGAATATCCTTAATCGCTTTTTCTTTATCGAACGGCACATACGGTAACAAGTCAATTTTATTGAGGAGTATAGCCTTCGATTCCTTAAAGATAAGAGGATATTTTAAAGGTTTATCTTCGCCCTCTGTAACAGATAGCACGGTAATCTTCATAGCTTCACCAATATCAAATTCAGCTGGGCACACCAGATTTCCTACATTCTCGATAATAATCATATCCAGCTCATCAAGGTCTAAATCGGTTATAGCGTCTTGAATCATATTAGCATCTAAATGGCAGCCTCCTACCGTATTAATTTGTATGACAGGCACACCTAGGGCATGAATACGTTCTGCATCCTTAGATGTAAATAAATCACCTTCAATTACGGCCAATTTATAATCTGTTACCAAGTCTTTTAAGGTCGCTTCCAATAGAGATGTCTTACCAGCGCCAGGAGACCCCATTAGATTAAAGACAAATATATGTTTTTCCTTAAATACTTGTTGCAATGATGATGCAATAGCATCATTTTTCGCTAACACATTTGTTTTTACTTCTACTTGCATATAAACCTCAATCTATATCTATAGATGTTACCTGTAATTCACGGCCACCTATGGTATTTACAAAATGACTCTCACAATGAGGACAGATAAATTTATAGTCTTGTACATCAAAAATTGTATCACAATCTAAACATTGCCCCTTAATGGGAATGGTATGAATATCAATTTTTGATTTTTCAGCAGGCGTTCCCTTTGTAAGGGCATCCCAGCAGAATAGTAATGCATCTGGTTCTACACCACTCATCAATCCTAGGTCAAGTTGTACGGAATGAATAACCGACGCATCATTGTTCTTCATCGTCTCTAACGCGATATCCAAGATTCCCTCAGCGATTGACATTTCGTGCATAATACGCCTCATAAACTGCTTCTAGCATCATCGTAGTCGTAACAGATCCAACGCCGCCTGGTACAGGTGTCATGGCGGAAGCAACATGACTCACTGCCTCATAGTCGACATCGCCTACTGTTTTCCCATCTAATTCATTAATACCCACATCAATAACAACAGCGCCAGCTTTCACCATATCAGCTGTAATCATATGAGCTCGGCCTGCAGCAGCGATTACAATATCAGCCTGTTGTACATGGTACGCCAAATCAGCTGTCCGCGAATGACAAATAGAAACCGTAGCATGGCGTTCAAGAGCCATCAATGCCACCGGTTTGCCGATGACTTGGCTACGGCCAACAACAACTACGTGTTTACCTTCTAAAGGAATGTCATAATGATCTAGAATTGCTAAACAAGCCTTCGCAGTGCATGGTGCAAAACCACCCTTACCGGCCGTTACAAGACCAATGTTATAGGTGGTAAGTCCATCTATATCCTTCGTTGAATCCAATGCATCGATCAATTGTTCTGTATCAATTTGTTTAGGCATAGGCATGAGTGGCAATATACCATGAACCGCATCATCATTATTTAAAGCCATCAATGCAGTATACACTTCTTCATGTGTAGCTGTACTTGGTAATTGTGTACGCACAAAACCATAGCCAAAGTTCTTTGCTGTTTTCTCCATAAAGTCCGCATACATATTAGCGCCATGATCATCGCCAACAAGCAATACAGCCATCGTAATTATACCTGGTTCTAGACCGGCCATTTTCTCTTGTAAAATCGCTTTATGTGCATCTGCTACAGCCTTACCGCGTAATTCAATCATATGTATCTCCATTTCATTATCACGAGGATAAACCTCATATAAGTTCATGTAAAAAGGTGCCTCTAGAGGCACCTTTCGTTTTCTCTTATTCTATTATATAACGTTTTGTCTATAGTTGCAGTTACCAAGATGAATACTAATGGCTAAATTGAACAACAATCGGTGTACCAGGAGAGACTACAGACCCCGGTAATTGTTCTTGAGAAATAGCCTTGCCTGTACCATCTGGTTTAAAATATAGCCCCGCCGTATGTAACCAATCGCGTACTTCCCCAAATGTATAGCCTCTAAAATCAGGCAATACAACGGTGCCATCACTGTTAGGTTTTACTGCAGGAAGTTTTGCAGATGGCGCAGCCGTTACAATAGCACCATCCTTTACAGAAGGTGACATTTGGTAATACCGCACTAATTGAGACACGATATTCTTAAATACTGGGGCCGCAATTTGACTACCATAGATAGAACCTTTTTTAGAATCATCGATGGCAACAAGAACAACAAATTTAGGATCTTCTACCGGACCAAAGCCTATAAAGGATGCGATATAACGTCCTGCTAAATAGCCGCCATTTTTGGTGTCTAACTTTTCAGCAGTCCCTGTTTTGCCTCCAAAGTGATAGCCTTCAACCATCGCTTTAGTACCGCCACCTTCAGAGACTTCTTTTTCAAGAATATCCGCAATCGTTTTAGCCGTTTCTTCTGGTATTGGTTGCCCCACAACTTCAGGGTCAGTAGTACTAGTTACCTCACCTTTTATATTGCTGTAAGATTTAACAATATGTGGTTTCATCATGCTACCACCATTAGCTATAGCGCCAAAAGCACGGACCATTTGCAATGGTGTTACCGCAATACCTTGACCGATGGACATGGTTGCTACATCAAGCTTACTCATATCATCAGGATTATATAAGATACCATCACCTTCACCAGGCAATTCAATACCTGTTTTAGAACCAAATCCATAGTTACGAACATATTTAGATAATATATCCGCGCCTGTAGTGGTACCAATTTCTGCCATACCTGTATTGATGGAGAACTTCAAAATATCGATCAATCGAACAGGACCATAACCTTCACCATTCCAGTTTTGCATAACATGTCCATTGGCCGCAAAGGAACCTTTGTCGTTATACACTTGGTCTAGTTTCCATTTACCTGATGCCAATGCAGCAGATGCAATAATCGGCTTAAATGTAGAACCTGGTTCATACAAATTTGTTACTGCAATATTCTTAAAATCTTCCTCTGAACCTTGACTATAATGATTTGGGTCATAGGTTGGGCGGTTCGCCATCGCCAAGATTTCACCCGTTTTAGGATCCATAACAATAACGCTAGCATGTTTAGCGCCTGTATCTTCCATGGCTTTATCGAGAGCACGTTCTGCTATAAATTGAATACTTGCATCAATCGTTAGTGTCACACTCTTACCCTTATCAGGTAAATATTTAGATAGTACGGAGCCAAAGATAGCATTCCCCTTTCTATCTGTTGCAACTAGTTCCTTTTGGATACCGCCCTTCAATTCATCATCTAGCACCATTTCAAGACCATCAAGGCCTTTATCATCGGTACCGACAAAGCCGAGCACTTGTGCGGCCAAATTACCATTAGGATAATATCGTTTAGACTCTTCTACAAAATTAAGACCTTCTAAATTTTTATCCTCAATCAATTGGGCTATCGCTTTCGACTTTTCTGGTTCCATCATACGGTCAATCCATACGAACGCAGTATCCTCTTGTAATGATTTCACAATGTCCTCTTTTGACATCGTCACATATGGCGCAATAAGTTCAGCAACTTCACTAGGCGATTGCTTAATCATCTTAGGATCCGCATATAGGGATTTTGTAACCACACTCATAGCCAATGGTCTTCCATTGCGGTCATAAATCGTACCGCGCGGAGATTGTAATTTTCTATCCACTTGCACTTGGCTCAAGTTCTTCGCCTGCAAATCAGACTTATCTATTATTTGTAAAAAGAATAAGCGCCCCACTAATACGACAGCAATACACAGTAATACGCGTACCGTATATTCAATTCGCTTATTATCATTCCCTGAAATATTCATTATGGTCTCCCACTCAATATATTACTTCGATGACCTCTGCAACTTATGGATAAGCGCTTCATATAAATCATCCGGTGTATTGTTAACGACACCATTTTGCACCTGTTGCATCAAATATTGTAACCCTTTCGCCACATTATCGCCACAGGCTTCTAGAACGCGGTTGTCATAGTTCAAATCTTTTGTATGCACAGGCATTTCTAGGCTTAAATCAGCCATGCATTCCCCGAACGCCAATGTACCATCAGTAACGGAATATGGCTTACCACAACCAAGGACGTCGGCCGCACAAACCTTCGCCAATTGCAACCATGCTTCCCGCATACTTTGACTATCTCTAAACTCGCCACTTCGAATTTCCTTGCGCATCCATTTTTTCTCATCTGCCTCTTCATTTTGCACGAAGAAATGAAAGCGCATGTGATTTTTAACAATCCACGAAACGCGACTAGCAAATTTCTTATTATAACCAAGGCGAATCAATAGATTATAGGCCATTTGAGCGCCTAGATTATCATGGCCCCGATCGGTATAGCGTCCATTGATAACTTGCCTAATGGTAGGCATCCCCTTTGCCACATCATGTAATAGAGCGCCCCAACGAAGTATTAAATCAGGCTCCGTTTCTGCGACAACCGCCAGTGTATGGTACCATCCATCAAATTCGTGAAATGCCTTTTCTTGAGGCAATCCCACTAGGTGGTATAGCTCTGGCAATATAGGAACCTCTTTAATTTCCCCATTATCAACGACGCGGCACGAACATTCTGCCAAACGCGATTGGACGAGTACATCTAGCCCTTTCGCCACTGCCGGTGCCAATAATAAGCGGTCTAATTCATTACGTACCCGTTCTAGTGAAAGCCCAGATACGCGATGAAATGCTTTTGGCATGGCATCTAATAAGGCTTTATCTGGAAGAAAATCGAGCTTTGCAATGAATCGGCACGCTCTAAATAGTCGCAATGCATCCTCTTGAAAGCGTTCCTCTGGATTCCCGATGGTGCGAAGGACCTTATGCTTAATATCTCGGCGCCCACCGACTAGATCGATAACCTCTTTATTTCGATTCATCGCCATACCATTAACGGTGAAATCGCGGCGTTTTACATCTTCTTCGAGTGTATCTGCATAGATAATTTCTTCAGGGCGATGGCTATCTGCACCATATCGTTCCTTGCGATACGTCGCTACTTCATAATGCTTACCATCTACAATAACCACTACCACACCGAAGGATTTACCTATAATACCAGTGGTTTCAATGTCGGCTGCATCTAGTACAGAGATAACCTGTTCTGGTCGGGCAGATGTAACGATATCAAAATCATGTGGCTTTACATGCATGAGCATATCTCGCACAGCGCCACCAATGATGAAAGCCTCAAAGCCCGCTTCTTCTAAAATTGTCAGCAAACGTATAGCTTGTTCCATACATCTACCCTCCCTTCTATTTATCTTTTTATTGTACTACAAATAGGGTTATGAAAAAAGGCTCACATATAGTAAGCACCATGTATATATGAGCCTATATATGTGAACCTTCTGTATGTCTATAACTACAATGAGCGAACCTTATCCGCTATGGCAAGACCTGTTTGTGTAACAGCTAAGCCACCATCACTTGTTTCACGAAGCGCTGCTGGCATAGCACGACCAATATTATTCATCGCCTCAATCACCTCATCGGTAGGTATTTGACTTTCAATACCAGCCAGTGCGAGTTCAGCGGCCGTAATGGCATGAACAGCATATACGCCATTTCGTTTCACACACGGCACCTCAACTAAACCTGCTACAGGATCACAAGCAAGGCCTAGTAAATTTTTCATACACAATGATACGGCATGCCCGACCTGACGAGCAGTACCGTCCATCATTTCTACAATGGCAGCTGCCGCCATACATGCAGCCGTACCAATCTCGGCTTGACAACCACCGACTGCACCGGCTACACAAGCGCGATTAGCAACCACATTCCCTACGCCTGATGCGGCGAGGAATCCTTTCACTAAGACATCTCTGTCCAGTTTATATTGCTCAGCCACGGCCTGAATGGCACCAGGCATAACGCCACAAGAACCGGCCGTTGGGCAAGCTACAATTCTGAACATTTTCGCATTAGCTTCGTTGACCGCAATAGCATAAGACATCGCCTTATAAGCAGTTTCACTCATGAATAATGGTTTCCGTTCCATTAAACGAGCCGCATCACCACCAGACATATTTGACTGGGTCCGTTGTAAATGACGCAAACCATCGTGAATAGAGGACTCAAAAATACTTAATCGATGCTTAATTTCTTTATCGATTTCCTTTTCACTACGATCATACTGTTCTAGCTCACTGCGCAATACCACATCACCAAAGGATATATTATTCTCTTCGCTAAGGCGGATAATATCAGCTATCGTTTCATATTCGTAACTCATCATATCCTCCTATAGGGCCTCAAAGGTCATCACATCTTGGATGCCTGGGCATTCACGCATAAATTGTACTGTAATAGGGTTTACAACGGAATCTGTAGTAATTACCATAACCGCGTCCTTGTATTTACCCTTTCTAAACACGCGCATGGACGCAATGTTGATATCCGATTCACTCAAGGCCTGACTAATGAGAGAAATCGCACCGGGTCTATCCTCATGGAATACAACAAGGGTAAATTCATCGCCCGTAATAGACATATCATTGCCATCAACCTCGGTAACCATGATTTGACCACCACCAATGGAACGACCTACGACGGACATATGACGATTATGGTCACCGTACAAATCAAACTTAACCACATTCGGATGACCTATATCGAGGGGTGATTCGATGAAAGTATAGTCTAAACCCGCTTCACCTGCGAGTTCCTTCGCATTACGGATGCGTTTATCATCCTCTTTGAATCCTAGTAAACCACCCAATAAGGCACGATCTGTACCATGCCCTTTATATGTTTTTGCAAATGACCCATACAAGGTCATTTCAACCCTCTTCGGCGTATTCCCAAATATACAACGAGCCATCTTGCCGAGCCGTGCCGCACCAGCGGTATGCGAACTAGATGGGCCAATCATAACAGGGCCGATAATATCAAAAATACTGTTCATAATGAACCTCTATGCATATATAAATAAAGATATAATCTAATTCTTATCTATAGTATAGCAATCAATATCGAGGCTTGTCTATATGCACAATAGAGGTATGTTTGTCCACTGTTGGCAAACATACCTCTATTCTATTAATTAACTATTAATATAACTCAGCTAAAAAAATAATAGCAAATACCCACAGTACAAGACCATATGTCGTATTTGTTTTGACTTTATCAAGACTCACCTTTCCGTTATGTAACAATTTACCTGTTGTACTATAAGGGATCATCGGTCCGGGAACCAATACAGTAACATAAAACTCTAGGCTCTTAGCTGTATATTCTAATCCATTCAATAAATATATAACATCATATCCATAAATGACCGTAAAGTTAGGAAGTTCTTTAATAACCCTAGGTTTAATTGACAAAATCTCTACAGGAATCCCTTTACGACGACACCAAAATCGATATGCAATGTAATAGGTGCCCCAGATTATAAGGACAATCGCTACACAAAACTGCCAAGGGTTCTGAAACATGACTACTCATCCTCTCTATTATCTATTAATACAATTGTATATAATTACGACAAAAAAGGCTATACCATCCGAAGATGGCATAGCCTAATTTATATAGCAACAGCCCGAATCATATAAGAGAGAGGGGATTAGGGCCGCTGTTATCAGGTTTTAATCCGATTAGCCCAAGATAGCTTTCATATCAGCTTCTGGAGTTGTAATTGGATGCAAGTTGAATTTTTCTACCAAAATGTTCAATACATTGCTGGAGAAGAATTTAGGCAAGGAAGGTCCGATGTAAATATTGCGAATACCCAATGCCAACAATGTTAACAAGATACATACCGCTTTTTGTTCGTACCAGGACAATACCAATGTTAATGGCAAGTCGTTTACGTCACATTCAAAGGCACCAGCCAAAGCTACTGCTACTTGAATAGCGGAGTAAGCATCGTTACATTGACCCATATCAAGGATACGAGGAATGCCACCGATTTCGCCGATGTTAAGGTCGTTGAAGCGGAATTTACCACAAGCCAATGTCAATACTACAGTATCATCTGGAGTTTGTTTTACGAATTCTGTGTAGTAGTTACGGCCTACTTTAGCACCGTCGCAACCACCAACTAAGAAGAAGTGTTTGATTGCGCCAGCTTTAACAGCGTCGATTACTTTATCAGCAATACCCAATACTGTGCCATGACCGAAACCAGTAGTTACTTCGTGACCACCGTTGATACCAGTGAATTCTTGAGCTTCTTTGTAGCCGCCCAATTCAATAGCACGTTCGATAACAGCTGAGAAGTCTTTAGTGCCGTCAGCTTTTTCTTCTACGTGTGCACAGCCGTCGAAACCTACCATATCTGTAGTGAAGATATTAGCTTTGTAGTTTTCTTTTGGTGGCATGATACAGTTTGTAGTGAATAAGAATGCGCCAGGAACGTCAACGAATTCTTTTTGTTGGTTTTGCCATGCAGTACCGAAGTTACCTTTCAATTGAGGATGTTTTTTCAATTCAGGGTAAGCGTGGCAAGGTAACATTTCACCATGAGTATAGATGTTTACACCTTTACCATCAGTTTGTTCCAACAATTGATTCAAGTCGTGAAGGTCATGACCAGTTACAACGATGAAAGGACCTGGTTCTACAGTCAAAGGTACTGTAGTTGGTACTGGAGTACCGTATGTTTCAGTATTTGCTTTATCAAGAACAGCCATGCATTTCAAGTTGATTTGACCGAATTCCATCAACAAGTTCAACCATTCTTCAGCGCTGTGGTCTTTAGCGAATTCTACAAGACCTTTGATGAACCATGCATCAACATCAGCATCATGGAAACCAAGGCGAGCAGCATGCCATGCATACGCAGCCATACCACGCATACCTAACAATAATGTGGAACGAAGGGATACGATATCTTCTTCACCTTTCCACAATTGTTCCCAATCGAAGTTTTGAGCTGCACTATCGATTTTTGCATGATATGCATTTACTTCATCGATGAATTCTTGAACGCGGTCTTCAGAGAAGTTTACGTTTGTTACGCACATGAACAAACCACGCATTAAATAGTCAACGCCTTCTTTAGTTTGGCCTTTTACGTCTAAAGCGCGTGCTAAACCAACTAAAGCAGCAGTTAATTCGTCTTGTAAATTAGCAACTGGTGCAGTTTTACCACATACACCTTGTACAGTACAGCCGCCTGGAGCTGCAGATTGTTCGCATTGATAACAGAACATGCTCATTTAAATCCTCCTTTGCGAGACTTTCTCGCATTCAAGCTAATTGTTATAAACCTTATACGATACACTGATTAATATCAGGTTCTGATTGATTACATTGAAAGTATACCGTAAAGGTGATACAATTTCTGTAGCTTGAGCAACAATAAAAAAACTTTTGCAAAAATTTCCTGACTCTTCTTTTGGAACAGGTTGCTCACAAGAGCATATATAATTATTTTACAATAGTCATCATAAATCACCTATAAAAAGCATCACACCATACGATGTATAATTCGGGCTAAAATGGCTATATACTATATTAGGAGACACACATGATTAAACAAGTTCTATCCGATGATATTATCAAACAATACTTACCAATCTTAACAGCTTGCCCCCTATTCAATACATTAGGTATACCAGAATTAACGAGCTACTTACATAATGCAAAAGTAATTATAAAGAATTACAAAAAAAACGACTTTATCGCTATTTCAGGAGATCCTATGGAAGGGATTGGCATTATCTTGGAAGGCAGCGCTCTTCTTACGCGCGAAAATGTACTAGGTCAGCGTGTAATCATGGCTAATCTAGAGACATCCTCCATGTTTGGGGAGGCCTTATTATTTAGTAAACGCCCTCTTTGGCCAGCTACTGTCAAAGCAATCAAACCGTCAAAGATTATGTTTATTCCTCTCGAAACATTTATCGAAACATTACCGGATTGCCATCAATGTCAAACGAAAATTCTGTCCAATCTTTTAGAGGACTTATCAGAAAAAGCATTACTTCTAACAAAAAAAGTTCATTATTTAACATTAAAGGGTATGCGTGAAAAAATTTACGCATATCTCACAGATATCTATACGATGCAGCACAGCGAAAAATTGGTGTTGCCTCATAATCGCGAACAAATGGCAGAAGCGCTCAACGTTTCTCGTACTGCATTGAGTCGTGAACTCGGTAGATTACGCGATGAGGGAATCATCGAAATTAACGGCCGCCACGTTACATTATTAGATCCGCAACAAATTGTAGAATTTGGATTTAACAATTAAATACAGCATTATGGACAAAACGTCGGTTTCTAGGTTTCTATAATCCTAAATGCAACTTTACATAACACAAAACCGCCAAGGCAATGCCTAGGCGGTTTATTGTATATATGTATGAAATTAGAACCAATGAGATAAGTCAAATTCTTCGCCAATGGTTGCTTTCACATGAGCACGACCTAAATATAGGCCCAATAATGTAAGAGAAATCGTGCACATTGGACTCGAATCATAAACACTGGCCAAATCCGATAGAACTGGGCTAATATCATCCATGATTTGGTGCGCTTCTTCACCTCTAAATGCAGTAGGTTTGCTCTTCATCAATGCCATGAGGTCACGTTGTACCATTGCATCAGAAATGCGTGCTTCTCTAAAGAAACGCGGAGCCAACGATTCATCAACAACGGCCAATTTGTATAAGTTAGAGTTCAAACTGCGAACCACGAACCGCGGATCTACACCGCGACCATCAGTAGCACGGAATAACTCTTCCTTTGTAAAGCCACGATAGTTGAATACAAATGGATAAGAATTACTCAATAACTGTGTCAATGTGACAGGTTCACGTTCTTGTTGCGTACAACGTAAATAGTCTAGCTGACGGTAAAAAGATGTGTCATGAGGCAAGTCCGAAATAAATGGTTCAATATATTTTTCAACATAATGTTGAAAGTGAATACGACCATAGTTATTTGAATTTCTAGAATATTGTAATAATAATGTTAGCGCCATAACTTGGAAATGACCTAACGTAAGATGTGGCAAAACGCGCAATGCATCAAAAGCTACCAAGTATGGTGTACTCGACTTAGGCGATTGCACCACATCGGAAAAGGCTTCGAGTGCAGCCGTTTTCATCCACGTCGTAGGCGTTCCAGCATAAGCCTTTTGCATAGCTAGCAAAGCCTCTTGAATTACAATATTTTGCAATAACAATTTCACTTCGCTAAGTTTTGTAATGCCTAATATTGAAAGCGCATCCCGTGTAATGTCTGCCACAAATTGCATCGCATCACCGTGTACGACACCAAAAGCATGAGCAAATGGCTCAACAGCAAGAACTACGCGTTTATCCTCTTGTGCAGCCTGCGCCCACGGACCAATTACTTCTGGTTCATCCTCATCTACATTAGATAAATGTTGATTAATTTCATCGGCATTAAACATGCGCGTTTCTTCTAATGCAGATGGACCTTGTATATTTACTACTTCACTATTTTCACTGCCAAACATCTGCGTTGCATCAGCATCAAAGCATCGTGTTTCGTCCATTACATCAGGAGACTCGCCTAATGCAATAGTATCCTCTGTAGAAGATTCAACAGTAGGAATATCCATTGTTTTCTCTATATCAGTCGCGGCATCAATAGGTTCCGCAACAATAGGTTCTGTAAAAGTAGTTTCTGTAACAATAGGTTCTGCAGTAACAGAATTCTCAAGATCATGTTGTTCTACAGGATTATGTAATTGAATAGCATCCTTACTAACAGGCATTCGTTCATCAACATGAGCCTCGTATACATCAACACCATCATGTGTTTCTCGTGGTGTTATATGTACCTTCTCTTGTTCATACAAACGCCCTGAACGTGATTTTTTTGAAAGATTTGATTTTACAGAATGAGCTTCACTGTTACTTTCACTTTTATTAAATACCGCATAACATACTACGAAAAAACCAAGTACGACAACGGCCAATACAACATATGGGATAAACGCTGACATTACATTCTCCTCTTACAACAATGCGTCATTATATACTGCACGGATACCGCCGATGCTTTTAGGGCGAACACGACAAGCTGTCACATGAGCTTCCCCAATTTCTTTTAAGCTTAATCGTACAGGAACCGTTACGTGTTTCATATGCATACCAATGAAAGTATCACCAATATCAATTCCCGCATCTGCTTGTATAAATTCAACAATAACAGGATCCTTAAAGCGGTTATACGCTGTCATAGCCATAGCGCCACCAGCATGCAATTGAGGAACCACATTGCATTCCTCTTCCCAAGTCATAACCTCACGTTCCATTACAAGGGCTCTATTTATATGTTCACAACATTGTACAGCAAGATATAAACCTCGTTCGCTAACGGCTTTATAAATCTCATCAAATACAACAGCTGCTACATCCTCATGAGAATCAGTGCCAATCTTTTTACCACAAATCTCACTTGTAGAACATCCCACTACAAATAGCTGTCCTTCATGTACCTTGGCTGCTGTTAAGAGTTCTTCCATAGCAGTATGTACTTCTTGTCTAATTGTTTCAATAGAATGCATGATATCGCCCCTTTTTAATATTCAAATCTATAAATATATTATCATAAATTATATGTCTTTTATAGACCAAACTATAGGGCATATGAGTGAAATTCTTATGATAAATTATTCTATTGTATATGTTACTAGTTTGAAATACAAAAAAGAGGCTTGCTAAAGCAAGCCTCTTTCAATCACTCACTGGTGATACTAGATTTTTCTGTAAGGTTTTTGGCCTTGTTCGTAGAAGTTGTTACCTTCAGTATCGCCAACTACGATGCAAGGGAAATCTTCAACTGTTAATTCAGCCAAAGCTTCTGGACCAAGTTCACCATAAGCAAGTACTTCGTATTTTTTGATGGATTTTGCAATCAATGCTGCAGCGCCACCAACTGCTGCGAAGTATGTGCAACCATTTTTCTTCATGGATTCAACTACTGCTGGTTTACGGGAACCTTTACCAATCATGCCTTTGATACCTTGATCAAGCATTGTTGGTGTGTAAGCATCCATACGACCGGAAGTTGTAGGACCAGCAGAACCAATTGGGTCACCAGGTTTTGCAGGTGTAGGTCCTAAGTAGTAAACGAATTTGTTTGTCCAATCGATTGGTAATTTTTCACCGCGTGCTAAAGCTTCTGTCATAACTTTATGAGCAGCATCACGAGCGGAGTAAATTTTGCCAGTAATAAGAACGCTATCACCAACTTTTAATTTACGGGAAAATTCTTCATTATATTCTTCAGTATTAATGCGAATTGTTTCAGCCATTGTAATTTCCTCCTATCGATTAAAGTACTACGTGTTTATGACGAGCAGCATGACACATAATAGTTACTGCAACAGGAAGACCAGCGATATGAGTTGCACCCCATTCGATGTTTACACCTAGGCAAGTTGTAGTACCGCCCAATTGAGGTCCGATACCAGTTTTATTAACCATTTCCAAGATTTCTTCTTCCAATTTTGCATATTCTGGATCTTTGTGAGGTGTGCTAATGTCACGAAGCAATGCTTTTTTGGACATAACAGCAGCTTGGTCCATAGTACCACCGATACCTACGCCAAGTACGATTGGAGGGCATGGGTTAGGGCCAGCATGTTTTACGATTTCAAGAACTGCATTTTTAACGCCTTCAACGCCATCTGCAGGTACCAACATAGCTACATCAGATTTATTTTCAGAACCGAAACCTTTAAGTTCTACGTTGATTTCTACTTTATCGCCAGGAACGATGTCGATGTAGATGATTGCAGGTGTATTGTTTTGAGTGTTTTTACGGTTGAACAAAGGTTCTGCTACAACGGATTTACGAAGGTAACCTTCTACATAACCTTGAGCAACACCTTCATTGATAGCTTCTTTAAGATCGCCACCAACGAAATGTACGTCTTGACCTACTTCTACGAATACCAATGTCATACCAGTATCTTGGCAGTATGGACGATCTTCAGCATCAGCAATTTCTGCATTTTTGATGATTTGATCGAGTACGATACAACCAACTGGAGACTCTTCTGTTTCACGGCCTTTTTTCAAGCCTTCATAAATGTCTTTTGGCAAGTGGTAAGCTGCGTCCATACACATTTGACGGACTGTTTTTGTGATTTCAGATACTTGAATCTCGCGCAAGATAATCCCTCCTCAGGAAAATAATTAGATATTAACTCTAATACGATGAGATATATTTTTTCTCAAAGTGTTAAGCTAAGATTAACTCTATGACTCCATACTAGCACACTACACAATGCCTTTCAACGCTTTACCTATACAGTTTTCTCAATGAAATTTATCGATTTGATAATAATTTTCATTGATTAATTATACCAATTTTATGCACTTTCATAACCCTATGAAACACAATAAAATACTTATAAAACGCTTTGTATCTGTAACAAATATCACATGCGACTATTGCATATGGTTCGTTTCCAACCATTATAGTTACAAAGCTTGTGATATAATTTATTTTTTAATGAGATTATCTATCATTTTTATGTATAAAGATTTTAATTATGCGTGTGTATAACGATTTTCTTCAATACAATTTATTTACTAAATCACTGTATGTATTATACATATTAGTACTCATAAATGTGCTTGTTTACTGCATTTATAGATAATATATATAATTATCGATTTTTATGACTATCTTATCAATTTATTTTATTATTGCTCTTATTACGTTTATTATGTATTTTAGTTATAGCATATGCTAAAGATTTTTAACTTTTTATAACATTTCCTCTTGCTATTATCGATATGTTCCTTTATAATAATCACTATATTATTCCTCGATAGCTCAGTTGGTAGAGCAATCGGCTGTTAACCGATCGGTCGTAGGTTCGAGTCCTACTCGGGGAGCCAATATTGGCCCGTTGGTCAAGCGGTTAAGACACCGCCCTTTCACGGCGGTATCCCGGGTTCGATTCCCGGACGGGTCACCACATGGACGATTAGCTCAGCTGGGAGAGCGCCTGCCTTACAAGCAGGATGTCGGCAGTTCGATCCTGTCATCGTCCACCACAGTAAGAAGCAAGCTGAGGCTTGCTTCTTTTTTATTGCAACTATGGTATACTGTTAGATATAGTTTTGAATATATTTATATCAAGGAGAGTCGAACATGAACTTAAGAGAAGCAACCATGCGCATCAGTTTTTGCCTCGCCTTAGCATTTGTTTCTACTTTCACAATCGCTAATGCAGCAAGTGTAGATGCTCAAACCACAAAAGCCCGTTCTATTCCTATTGCGCCAGTAAAGATCATTCCAGATCCTGGCACCATAAAAACGTCGCCGATTCAAATTACGTCAACCACGTCTAATACACCTTCCACTGTGGGCAAAGCTAATTATGATGGTCATTTAGATAATTTTCCTTCCCGCAAGGTGACATTAGTAGTGCCAACAACATTACGCAATGAAAATACAGCGGCATTTGGTAAATATTTATCCGATTCAGTAGCAAATGTTTTACGCTATCCATATTACGACACCACAGTGGTAAGCACAAATACACCTCTAGCACAAATTACAGCCGTAGATTTAGCAGAAGTAGCAGCAACGCAACATTCTGAAATCGTAATCATGCCTGTACCAATGCAAGATATATATGTACAACTTCCAACGTCCTATCTTAGCCAATATTATCATGATGATAGCGACGATATTCATATTCAAGCGAAAATATCCGCTATGATTTATTTCTATGATACTAATGAAGGTGTTGTTCACACAATCCGTAGTGGTTTCAATCAAATCGATGATACCTTGACAATGCCTACACACAAATCTGTTTGGAATAAGGTCATCAAAGATTTACTGGAACAATTACCATACAAACGTGTTCCAACTGACCGTGATCGTTACCAAGCTCCTGGTATCAATGCGGAAATGCCTGTTGTTCCGGACTATGAATTCCAAGTAGAACAACCAAAAAATACAGCTTACTCTTTAAAGGGTGTTAGCGTATTATAATCTGAACCACATATACAACAAAAGGGTGTCACCTATGGGATGACACCCTTTTTACGCACATATGCAAATGAGGAGTACTATAGTAGTACTCCTCATTTATTATAGCTATATCAATTTATAACTATATACGTTGTGTTACCTTCAAACGAAGTAACGCACGAGCCAAAGCAAGTTCAGCACGCTCTACATCTATATCAGGTGTAGGGTTAGACAAACGGCCTTCAGCGCGTTCCTTTGCTCGTGTTGCACGATCGATATCGATGGCTTCTGGGCTTTCACAATTAGGTGTTACAATGCTCACCTTATTGTGTTCAATTTCAACAAAGCCTCCGAAAACCGCAAATGTATGCCGTTGTCCATCAGGATTATCGACACGTAATGGAGCCATATCGAGGGCAATAATCATAGGTGCATGATTAGGCAATACACCAAATTCGCCATCGATAGCACGGCCTACGAAAAAGTCAGCCTTATCATCATATACAATCGCATCAGGTGTTATTATCGTTAGGGTCATAGGTTCCGCCATGGATTATTCCCCCTTCTCTTGCATTTCCTTTGCTTTTGCAACGGCTTCATCAATGGTACCAACCATGTAGAATGCGCCTTCTGGTAAATCATCATGTTTACCATCAAGGATTTCTTTAAAGCCACGCAATGTTTCTTGTAATGGTACATATTTACCAGGAGAACCGGTAAATACTTCTGCTACGAAGAATGGTTGACTCAAGAAACGTTGAATTTTACGAGCTCGAGATACAGTTAATTTATCTTCATCAGATAATTCTTCCATACCTAGAATTGCGATGATATCTTGTAAGTCGCGATATTTTTGCAACACTTCTTGAACGCCACGAGCCACGTTATAATGTTCATCCCCAAGTACATGAGGGTCCAAAATACGGCTTGTAGAGTCAAGTGGATCTACGGCAGGATAAATACCAAGTTCCGCGATGGAACGGGACAATACTGTTGTTGCATCCAAGTGAGCAAAGGTTGCTGCTGGTGCAGGGTCAGTCAAGTCATCGGCAGGTACGTATACGGCTTGTACAGACGTAATGGAACCTTCTTTTGTAGATGTGATACGTTCTTGCAATGCACCTACGTCATTTGCCAATGTAGGTTGATAACCTACGGCAGATGGCATACGGCCTAAAAGGGCAGATACTTCGGAACCAGCTTGAATAAAACGGAAGATGTTATCGATAAACAAGAGCACGTCTTGTTTCTTAACATCACGGAAATATTCAGCCATTGTAAGACCTGTCAAGCCAACGCGCATACGAGCTCCAGGCGGTTCATTCATTTGACCATATACCAAGGCTGTCTTGTTAATAACGCCGGATTCCTTCATTTCGTTCCAAAGGTCATTACCTTCACGAGTACGTTCACCTACGCCAGAGAATACAGAATACCCACCATGTTCTGTAGCAACATTGTGAATCAATTCCATAATCAATACTGTTTTACCTACACCGGCACCGCCGAACAAACCGATTTTACCACCTTTTACGTATGGTGCAATCAAGTCTACGACCTTGATACCGGTTTCAAGGATTTGTGTTTCTGGTGAAAGGTCATCAAATTTAGGCGCTGGGCGATGAATAGGCCACATTTCATCAGCTACTACAGGAGCTGGATCATGATCTACGGTTTCACCCAACACATTAAAAATACGACCCAATACGCCTTCACCAACTGGTACGGAAATTGCAGTACCCATATCTTCTGCTTCCATACCGCGGGTCATACCATCAGTAGAGCTCATAGCAACACAGCGAACCGTATCGTCGCCCAAATGTTGCATAACTTCTACTACAATTTTTTGTCTATCGTGCGCTTTATGGTCATGGTAGATGTGGATGGCATTATAGATAGCTGGTAAGTGACCAGCTTCAAAACGCACGTCTACAACTGGGCCGATGACCTGCACCACTTTCCCAATATTATTACTCATTAAGAGGTCTCTCCTTATCTATTGCAAGGCATTGGCACCGCCAACAATTTCAGAAATTTCATTAGTAATACTGGATTGACGTAATTTATTATATTCAAGCCCCAAGGAACTGATGAGTTCCCCTGCATTATCTGTGGCGGATGTCATAGCTGTCATACGAGCACCTAATTCACTAGCCGCTGCTTGTAATAATCCATTATATACAGTAATTTCTAAATATTTTGGTAATAATGCATCCAGAACAGCTGCAGGGTCTGGCATAAATTCATACTCTTCACCCTTTACTTCATCATCTGGTTGCTCTAACGGTAGAATGCACTCTGCCTGTGCAATTTGCGTCATAGAATTTACAAAGCGCGTATAAATCATGATAACTTCATCAACTTCATGACGTTCATATAATGAAAGTGCATGATCCATAATACGTCGCGCATGTTCGTAACTCGGTTTATCGGAAAAACCACTGTACGATTGATCGATATGATAGTTACGAGATTTTAAACTATCCTTTGGTTTACGCCCAGCTGTAATAAGGCAATATTCATCAGGTGTTTTATGACCAATTTGTTCTACTGCCAATTTTAATACATTAGACGAATACGCCCCTGCAAGGCCCTTATCAGCACCGATAACGATATAACAAGTGCGTTTTACAGGTCTACTTTCAAGTAGAGGACTTACATAATCTCGTAAATCACTAGTGGAGATATGACGCAAGATTTGCCCTATTTTTTCTGCGTATGGCCGCGTTGCATCAGCTTTTGCTTGAGCCCTACGAAGACGAGCAGAAGCTACCATCTTCATCGCTTTTGTTATTTGTTGCGTATTGGTAACACTCTTTATACGCTTTCGCAAATCTTGTGCACTAGCCATACATTACGCCTCCTTACGGGAAACTAATGTATGTGTAGCACCAAAGGCTTCTACACATTCAGGAATAGCTTGTTTCAACAAGTTTTCTGTGGCTTCATCAAGTTTATTTGTGCTTTCAATATTGCTGATAATTTCAGGATAATTTGCACGAACAAAGCGTAACAATTCCGCTTCAAAAGCCAATACATCAGCTACTTGAATGCTAGCTAAGTATCCCTTAGTACCAGCATATAGGTTAATAACCATTTCGGCTACACTCATTGGCTCATATTGACCTTGTTTCAACATTTCAGTCAATCGTTCACCACGGTCTAATTGTGCTTTTGTAGCTGCATCAAGATCAGAACCGAACTGAGCAAATGCTGCTAATTCACGATATTGGGCAAGGTCCAAACGCAATTGACCAGCCACTTGTTTCATCGCTTTAGTTTGCGCACTACCACCTACACGAGATACGGACAAACCTACGTCAACAGCAGGACGAATACCGGAGTAGAACATATCTGTGCCCAAGAAAATTTGACCATCAGTAATGGAAATTACGTTTGTTGGGATATAAGCAGATACGTCACCAGCTTGCGTTTCAATGATTGGCAACGCTGTAATAGAGCCGCCACCAAGTTCTGGTGAAAGTTTAGCAGCCCGTTCCAATAGACGGCTATGTAAGTAGAATACGTCCCCTGGATACGCTTCACGCCCTGGTGGACGGCGTAATAATAGAGACATAGCGCGGTATGCAGCCGCTTGTTTTGTTAAATCATCATATACGCAGAGTACATGTTTTCCTTTGTACATGAAGTATTCGCCCATTGCAACACCTGCATATGGAGCAATGTATTGAAGTGGAGCGCCTGTGGAAGCACTCGCAGAAACGACGATTGTGTAATCCAACGCGCCTGTTTCTTCTAATTTTTGTACTACACGAGCTACGGTAGATTCTTTTTGACCAATCGCTACATAGATACAAATTACATCTTTACCTTTTTGGTTGATAATTGTATCAAGAGCAATTGCAGTTTTACCTGTACCACGGTCACCAATGATAAGCTCACGTTGACCACGACCAATTGGTACCATCGCATCGATAGCTTTCAAACCGGTTTGCAAAGGTTCGTTTACAGATTGACGATCCGCAATACCAGGTGCTGGATGTTCTACAGGACGACGTTCTGTCGCTTGAATAGCACCCTTGCCATCGATAGGTTGACCCAACGGATTAACTACGCGACCAATAAGGGCATCCCCTACTGGTACGTCCATGATTTTGCCGGTACGGCGTACTTCATCGCCTTCTTTAATCAAGAAGTCGTCACCAAGTAGTACGGCACCAACATTGTCTAATTCTAAGTTCAAAACCAAGCCATATACGCCGTGTGGTAATTCTAACAATTCACCGGCCATGGCTCTTTCAAGACCATAAATATGGGCGATGCCATCCCCTACGTCGAGGACAGTACCCACGTCATCGACATTAAGGTCAACATCATAGTCCTGAATCTGCTGTTTGATTATAGCAGTGATTTCTTCAGGCTTCATTTTCATATATACCCATTCACCCCAATCTAATAGAGTCAGTTCGTACTAACGTTTTTTTCAATTCGTCTAAGCGACGTGCAATCGATCCATCAATGCGTTTATCACCGATTTGAATGATAATACCACCCATGATTCTAGGGTCTTGACGCACCGATATAATAACATCCTTGCCGGTCATCGCTTGTAATTTAGCTTGTACATCATCACGCAATGTATCAGTTAATGGTTCTGCTACAGTTACAACAGCTTCCAAAATGCCGCGTGCTTCGCGAGATTTTTTTATGAAAGCTCTAATTGTATCTTGCAAATACCGATATCTGCCACGTTTAACCATGACATACATGAAATGAAGTACTGTCTTTTCTACAGCAGCACCAAAGACCTTTCCAAGTAGAGAAATCTTTGCATCTGCTTCCACTATAGGATTATTAATAAACCCTACCAATTCTGGTTGTTCATTAAGAACAGAGGCCACATATAAAAGATTTTCTTCTGTAGTTACTAAATTACCTTGTTCTTGAGCTAGCTCTAACATAGCTGAACTGTATTTATCTGCTACAATTTCTGTGCTCATAATATCACAACCCTATCGTTTTACTATCAAGTTTCGCAATAGCGTCTTCAATTAATTTTGTATTAGTTTCGCTGTCCATATCTTTTGCCACAACCTTAGTCGCCATTGCAACAGATAAGGAAATAACTTCATTGCGCAAATTATTCATAGCACGATCACGTTCGTTTACGATATCTTGACGAGCTCGTTCTTTTTCACGTTCGATTTGTTCACGAGCTGCTGCCAATTGTTCACGTGTAGTCGCTTCTGCTTGTTGCACTGCCTTTTCAACGATTTGTTGAGCCTCTTGACGTGCATTCGCTATTTGCGCAGCGTAGTCAGCTTTGAATTGTTCCGCTTCATTTCGAGCAGCTTGAGCATCTGCTAAATCTTTAGCAATGCGTTCTTTACGCTCTTGCATCATGGAAACCAATGGTTTGTATGCAAAACGGGCCAAAATCCAAACTAATATAAAAAAGTTTAGCATCTGAGCAAGAATTGTCCCTAGCGTTAAATCTACCAAGGTCGTTCCTCCTCGCTATTATCTGAACAATAAAATGAAAGCAACTACTACGCCGATGATAGGCATAGCTTCGATTAAGCCGATAGCTACGAACATTGTGGACATTAATTGACCGCGCAATTCAGGTTGACGTGTAATACCTTCAATAACTTTACTAGCTACCATGCCGTCACCAATACCTGCCGCGATAGCACCACAACCTACTGCGATTGCCGCAGCTAATGCGAATAAACCTTGAACTTCCATAATAAATCCTCCATTAAAATTAATGTTCTTCACTTAACGCCATGCCTAAATAGTTGGCTGTTAGAACTGTAAAAATAAAAGCTTGAATGATACCAATAAATAAACTAAAAGCAATCCAAACCCATGGTACAGGTACGAACCAAGGCAAATTATAAAGGATTTCCAATAAAATTTCGCCAGCTACAATATTACCAAATAGACGGAAAGCTAATGTGATAGGTTTTGCTATTTCTTCAAATATGTTTAGAACTAGCATAGCCTTATAAGGCTGTAAGAAATGATTAAAATAAGATAAGCCCTTAACTTTAATCCCCATTCCCCAAACTATAAAACTACTGCACAATGCGAGTGCTGCTGTTGTATTAATATCCGCCGTAGGCGATGTAACAGCATGTAGCGTTGGTAATAAACCAAGCTCATTACCAATAAAGATAAATAAGAAGAATGTGAATAACAATGAACTCACCATCGGCCAGTGTTTACCAAGCGTTGGCGATAATTGACCTTCCAAGGCTTCCAATATAGTTTCCACTACATTTTGAACACCCGAAGGCACTAATGCTCGATTTCGCGTAGCAAGCACGGAAATGATGATGACGATCGCCATCGTAATCCACGTAGCAATTAAGGTATCGATGTTAAACGATAAACCTAGCCACTGTACTACTTGATGGTGACCCGCATGCAGTTCCACAGACTCAACCCCTTTCTCACGTAGCAATATAAATTTTATATATATCCATATAATATATATCTATGTATTATCATACCTCTTTATAGGTATATAATCAACACTTCTGGAGTAAACAATTCGCTATTTACATACTAAAAATGCATTTCAGGCATTTAAAATTTATGATAGAAATGTAATTATTCCTTATTTTATACGATTTAATCCTATCGTCCAATGCAATAAATTTTATTATTTACTTAATCGCCAAAACACGATATACAATACAGGTTGTATAAGTACAACTGAAATCAATAAACTTTCAGCTCGTACACCGGGTATTTGCAATCCTATAACTACGAAGGCGCCAATTAGTGCCAATCGCCACATCATTTGACGTCGAGCCTTAGCCACAGCTTGGTGTGGATCACCATATGCTAGCCCTTTATTATGTAGACCCAACAGTACTAAATAAACCATCATGATCAACATGCCCCATAACCAACCGAGCACGTACTGATTCCAACCCACAATATATTGGACAAGTAGGCCTAAAAAGGTAACAAAAAAACAGGCCCATAGTACATGACGTATGAATTTAATATATTGATTCATAAACACCTCACTATTTAACCTGTTTATATAACATATAAAAGCCTGTAACGGCACCTATTAAACCAAGAATAACCATGCATAGCGGCATGGTATCCATCCACGTATCCAGTTTATACCCAATCCAGATAAATCCAGCGATACAAAATAGAAGGGTCAGCCCTGCCGATGTGGCCATCGCCAGAGCTTTCACCATATCCTTGTCCATATTATTTACCAAATCGATTAGGGCGATTAGTATCACCTAAGAACTCGTGACGCAGAGCTTGTAAGATACGTAGAGATGCTTTGCCATCACCATATGGATTAACAGAATTCGACATCTTTTTATATGCTGCTTCATCATGCAAGAGCTCATAAGCCGCTGTATATACAGCCTCTTTATCGGTTCCTACAAGGCGTACTGTACCGGCATCAACCGCCTCTGGTCGCTCAGTCGTATCGCGCAATACGAGAACTGGTTTTCCAAGAGCTGGCGCCTCCTCTTGAATCCCACCAGAATCTGTAAGAATTAAGTAAGACTTAGCCATCAAGTTTGCAAATGGCTCATAATCAAGAGGATCGATGAGTGTAACACGGTCAACATCACCTAATTCCTCTTGAACCACTTGACGAACCTTAGGATTTTTATGTACAGGGAATACCACTTGAATATCGTCAAAATCATTCAATAAATCACGAATGGCTTGGTATACATGGCGCATCGGTTCTCCAAGATTTTCACGACGATGTGTGGTAACAAGAACAGTCCGTTTATTTGGATCAAGCGCATTAATTGCGACATCATCAAAGACATAATTATCTTTTACCGTCGTATCTAGTGCATCAATTACCGTATTACCTGTTACATATAAATGGTCGATATTTATATTTTCTCGTTTTAAATTCGCCTCAGAGCTAGCAGTTGGCGCAAAATGATAGGTTGCCAAAGAGCCTGTTAATTTGCGGTTCATCTCTTCTGGGAATGGAGAGTAAATATCACCTGTACGAAGGCCTGCTTCTACATGACCTACAGGAATTTCTTGATAAAATGAAGCCAACGCACCAGCAAAGGTCGTTGTCGTGTCACCATGAACGAGTACCACATCAGGTTTCGCTTCTTCCAACACGGACTTTAACCCCATCAATGCACGATTTGTTACATCATACAATGTTTGGCCTTGGCTCATGATATTCAAATCATAATCAGGTGTAATGTCAAACAAACGTAACACTTGGTCGAGCATATCCCGATGTTGAGCCGTAACAGTTACAATCGGCTCCATATCTGGTGCTGCTTCTAAAGCTTTTACAAGCGGAGCCATTTTAATCGCCTCTGGTCTTGTACCAAAGATAGTCATTACTTTTAGCATTTACTCATCCTCCACAGAGTGTATAAAAAAGGGGCGCAACGCGCCCCTACATTGGTTACTCTTTTTTAGAGCTATCGTCTGAATGCTCTAATGCTTTTGCCAATTCTTTACGATCAAATGAAATAGTTTCATCTAAATCACTACGTTCAATTGTAGGGCCTGGTAATGGATGCCCCGCCGCATCACTGTGTGTAATAACACCTAGACGGCGAGCCACATAGATACTGCATAGGAAGATAGCCAAGACTAGAATACAGCCAATCCAAGCATTAACCTCTGCAACGATAACTGAAACACCTCCAAAAAGAGCTGTAACAGCATACATCATCAATACCGCTTGTTTCTGGGATAATCCTTGTGCCAACAAGCGATGATGTACATGACCTTTATCCGGCTTAAAGATAGGCCGTCCACTAATCTTACGGCGCACAATAGCAAACAAGGTATCTAGAATAGGTAAACCAAGTACAATTGCTGGTACAACGAGAGCAATTGTAGCCGCCGTTTTAACAGCACCCATAACAGATATAGCAGCCAATGTGTAACCGAGCAGCATGGACCCGGTATCACCCATGAATATCTTAGCAGGATTAAAATTGTACCGCAAGAAACCTACCGTAGCACCTGCAAGTGCTAATGCAATACAGGCCAAGTCGATTTGACCTAATTGTAATGTCATCGCACATACGGCAATACAAGCGATAAAGGAAATACCCGCTGCCAAGCCATCAAGCCCATCGATGAGATTCACAATGTTTGTAAATCCTACAATCCAGAATATAGTCAACGGAATGGCCCAATACTTCAAATAAACTACGCCACCCCAAGGAAGATTAATAAAATCCACCCTTATATCGTAAGCTACTAAAATTGCGGCAGCAATAATTTGCCCCATCAATTTTGTTTTCGGTTCGATTTGTCGTATATCGTCCCAAATACCAACAAGTACTAAAATTACAGTACCTAATACGAACCCGAATAATTTATGATCATGAGGAATACTATTATTAAATAGCACAGACCCCATATAACCAAGGAAAATTGCCAATCCACCAAGGCGTGGAATAGCGCCATGATGCACTTTACGAGCATCAGGTTTATCAATGGCCCCTACGGCAACGGCAAACCGCTTAACCAAGGGGGTTAGTGCAAAAGTTATGATGAGAGCCAACACAAAGGCCCACACATAATCAGGCACATACTCACTCATAAGTACACCTCCAACAACTCGAATTCAATAGATTCGAGGCTTCAACTTAGTTTGTTAAGCTGCGAATAGGTGCAGGTATACGACCACCACGAGCAATAAACTCAGCTGCACTGTATGGGCTTACTTCAATAATAGGAGCATAGCCAAGAAGGCCGCCAAACTCAACAACTTCGCCAACGGTTTTACCAGGAACTGGAATAACGCGTACAGCTGTTGTTTTATTATTAATCATGCCGATAGCAGATTCGTCAGCGATGATGGCAGAAATCGTATCTGCTGTTGTGTCGCCAGGAATAGCAATCATATCGAGACCTACGGAACATACACAAGTCATAGCTTCTAGTTTATCAAGGGATAGACTGCCACAAGATACGGCGTCAATCATACCTGCATCTTCAGAAACTGGGATGAATGCACCACTTAAACCACCTACATGAGAGGATGCCATAAGGCCACCTTTTTTCACCGCATCATTTAATAATGCCAATGCAGCCGTAGTACCATGGCACCCACAGGAGGATAAGCCCATTTCTTCAAGCACATGAGCTACGGAGTCACCTACTGCTGGCGTTGGTGCCAGGGACAAATCGATGATGCCAAATGGTTTACCAAGGCGACGGGAAGCCTCTTGCGCTACCAATTGACCAACGCGTGTAATTTTAAATGCAGTACGTTTAATCGTTTCTGCTACAACGTCAAATGGTTCCCCACGAACTGCTTCAAGTGCATGTTTTACAACGCCTGGGCCAGATACACCTACGGAAATAGCGCTATCACCTTCGGTTACACCGAAGAAAGCACCCGCCATAAATGGATTATCTTCTACAGGATTACAAAAAATAACAAGTTTAGCACAACCAAGTGCATCATTATCTTTAGTAAGGTCAGCTGTCTTTTTAACGATAATACCCATTTCACGTACGGCGTCCATGTTGATACCTGTTTTCGTAGAACCAACACCAACAGAACTACAAACGATATCTGTTGTAGCTAACGCTTCAGGAATAGAATCGATGAGAATACGGTCAGCCTTAGTGGCACCTTTTGTAACGAGTGCAGAAAAGCCGCCGATAAAGTTAACACCAACAGTCTTTGCAGCACGATCAAGAGCTTCTGCAATTGGCACGTAAGATGTTAAATCACTGCCACCTGCTACCAAGGAAATCGGTGTTACAGAGATACGCTTATTGATGATAGGCACACCAAATTCACGCTCAATGTCCTCACCGGTCTTAACCAAATGTTCAGCTTCTTTGGTAATACGGTCATAAATGCGATCGCAGAGTTCTTTACCAGAGCTAGATGCACATTCTAACAAGCTAATGCCCATTGTAATAGTCCGTACATCGAGCTTGTTATCATGTATCATCTGATTCGTTTCAAGAATATTGTCAATAGATAACATGTGCGCCTCCTTATCCTACACGGTGCATGCTAAGGAAAATATCAGCATGTTGCGCACGAATTTCTACGCCTAATGTTTTACCTAGTTCGGATAAAGCATCTTGAATGGATGTTAAATCCTTTACGTCGTTAGTTTCAGTTTCACACATCATAATCATATTAAACAAACCTTCTAAAATTGTTTGGTTAATAGATAAGATATTTACTTTATGGTCTGCCAAAATACTGCTGACACCAGCAATGATACCTACACGGTCGACACCCACTACGGTAACCACTAATTTCATATAATCACCTTTTCTGACTCACTACAAACTATGTAAATGAAAATTCATTCATTCTATAAACTATATTAATATATTATATCACATATATCATATTAAGAGCGTGAAAACTTTATGAGAATACTCATTCATTCTCTATGGTGCCATTTAATGCGGCATTGACGATTTCTTCACCAGCCGTGAGTAGCGCCACTAAACCTAAATCGCCTTTGTAACTTTCACCATAAATCTTGTATAAATCCTCTGTACCAGATGGGCGTGCTACGAACCACCCCTTATCGGTTTCTACACGTACACCATCGATAGGCATATCATTATACAGCGACGTGGTACGAATATTTGTGATGAGCTCTCCATCAACAGTAGTGGCCGTAATTAATTCAGCACTCATTTGTTTTAGGATTTGTTTTTGCTCTTTTTTGCACGGTGCATCAATACGGCCAAATCTTGGATTGCCAAACTCCTCAACAGATTCGTCAGCCATTTTTAGTGCAGATTTTCCCATAACAGCCATAATTTCCATACTTAATAAAGCCATAATCATGCCATCTTTATCGGTAGTCCATACGGTGCCATCCTTTTTTAAGAAGGACGCACCCGCACTTTCTTCACCGCCTATGCCAATTTCACCATCAAATAAAAGCTGAGAAAAATATTTAAATCCTACAGGCACTTCATATACAGGAACATCTGCACTAGTAGCCCATTTATCAATCATCGTAGTACATACGACAGTCTTACCAACGCCCTTATTTTTCCAGCCACGCGTAGTAAATAAATAGCGAGCTGCTAACATTAAAAATGTATTAGCCGATATAAGTCCACTGGATACTACGATGCCATAGCGATCATAATCAGGGTCATTACCGACAGCTAAATCAAAATCCCCGATTCGATTAATAACCGAAGCCATAACATGAGGGGATGAACAGTCCATCCGAACTTTCCCATCATGGTCATAGGTCATAAAGCTAAATGTGGGGTCATAGTCATCATGAATGATGGTTAAATCAAGACCATATCGATTCTTAATAGCATTCCAGTAACTGGCACCGCTACCACCTAATGTATCCACTAGAACCTTAGGACCAGCGGCCTTAATGGCATCCATATTAATAACATCGCCCAATTCTTCTACATATAAGCCTTTATAGTCATATGGTACTTGTGCGGTAGGTTCAATATTATCAACGCTAATGCGCTTAAAGTTCTCGCTTTCACAATAGGTAGTCAAATACTCATTGGCGCGAATTTCAATCCATTTCGTTACCACTGTATCCGCAGGACCACCGATAATCGTATTATATTTAATGCCACCATTGTTAGGCGGGTTATGAGACGGCGTAATAATGATGCCATCCGCTTTATCATCGTGAGTTTCGTTATATCGAATAATCGCCCGTGATACAGACGGAGTTGGCACAAAATCCATGTCACAATCTACCATAGCTGTAACACCATTGCCAGCTAGCACCTCGAGAACTGTCACAAGCGCTGGCTGAGATAATGCATGAGTATCTTGGCCTACGAATATAGGACCAGTAGCGCCAAATTGTTTACGACCATCACAAATGGCTTGTGTAATAGCCGCCACATGAAGGTCTGTAAATGTACCATCTACGGAGGTACCACGATGGCCAGATGTACCGAATGAAACCAATTGTGTAGAATTTGTCATATCTGGAACATTGTCAAAATACGCATCTACAATGGTCTGTACATCTATAATATCTTGTTCTTGAACAGGTTTTCCTGCTAATGCATGAGCCATGCTAGCCTCCTTATTCTAATCTTTGTGTTCTACATAATGAGCATTATCCTTACATTCTTTGACGAGATTTTCTATCGGCGTCGGTACAACAGGTGTAGTAAATCCTTTGCCGATAACCTCTTGTGCATCTGTAATGAGAATGAAAGCCTCATTATCCACTTCTTCTATAACTTCTTTTAATTTATTGACTTGTAGCAAATTAACAGCTACCATTACAATCTGTTTCGGCGTTCTCGTATAAGCACCGATACCATTGATAATCGTCGCACCGCGGCCAACCTTACTAATGACCGCATCACAGACCTCATAGGTTCGATAGGTAATGATGAAAGCTACCTTTCGTTGATTAAAACCGATAACAACCTTATTGGTAATAATCGTATATACATACAACGATACGAGTGTAACCGCTACAGCCTCTAAGCCAACCACAAATACAGCAGCTGCTAAGATAGCGGCATTGATGACACTATTAATGGACCCCATTTGAAGTCCATAGTATTTTCGGACAATCAATGCTATCGGATCAAGGCCACCCGTATTACCGCCAACGCGATATACCATACCGAGGCCTACCCCCGTCGTAATACCAGCCATCATAGAACTCAACAATGGATCAGAAATGACCATATTGTATTGCAAGAAGTCAAAGGCATCTACCATCCAGGACAACATGACGGTACCGTACAAGGTATTGACTACAACGCGCTTGCCTAGCCAATGCCAAGCCGCCCAAAATATAGGAATGTTTAAAATCACATTCCATGTACCAACAGAAAGTCCTGTGAGGTAATAGAGTATAAGACCAATACCACTAATTCCGGTACTCACCAATTTGTGCGGTAACACAAACGCGTCGATGCCAGCGCCAAAAATAGCACAGCCAATGGCAACGATTATACATTGGTATATATCATCTTTATATTTAGACCACATATAGGCCTCCCTAAATTGCCATTTCACTATAAATATTCTATAATTAATTAATTGAATATATAGCATTATCACTATATATTTACATACATATACAGTTTCATCATAAACTACTTAATGTTTATTTTCAATCATTTTTAATCTCATGTACGAATGGTATAGAAATTTGTACAAATCATATATCGCATCGAGGATTTTATGTCAAAAAGCATCGAACAATTAGGTCATAGTAAAATCAATATCGGCCTTGCTATTACTGGTAAACGCGATGACGGATATCACAATATCGACAGTATATTCCAGTCTATTCGTTTAGCGGACTCCATCTACTTTGCCAAACATCACTCCGTTGTATTCTCCGGTGTAGCACCAGAGTTACCACAATACATTCAAGATCTCATTCCCTATGATGAACGCAATTTAGCATTAAAGGCATTGCGCGAAGTACAAAAGTATACAGGATGTAAGGCAGGCGCCGCTATTCACCTCATGAAACGCGTACCTGCAGCGGCAGGACTCGGTGGTGGCAGCGCAGATGCGGCCGCTATGTTACTAGGTCTCAACAAATTTTGGGATTTGCGCCTCACCATGGATGAGTTGATGACACTCGGTGCCAAATTAGGATCCGATGTGCCATTCCTATTAAAGGGCGGTACAGCTCGTGGTACAGGCCGCGGCGAAGAACTCGTCTATCACCCATCCCCTGAACCACATTGGTTATTATTGGTAAAGCCTGAAATCTCTGTATCTACGGCAGTCGCTTACGGCCGTTACAAAGATCAATCCAATGCAACATCTGACACGATTAGCAATGTATTACATCATTTGGAACAAAATGATATGTATGGGGCTTTCACAAGCAGCGCCAATACATTTGAAGAATTATTATTCCCTGAGCACGAAGAACTGATTACATGTAAAGAATTCTTTACGAGCCGTGGGTATCCAACCATCATGACCGGTAGTGGTCCCACAATGGTTGTTTTATTAGAAAAACCGGCTCAAGCATTGTCCTTACAAGAAGAAATCAAAAAAGCAGGGCATAATTGGCTTTCACTAATTACCAAAACCTGCACACAGGAGGAAGTATAATGACAAAACGATTGCAACCTATACGCCTAGATGCCTACAAACCATTGAGTGAAGTAGTAAGTGAAACATTGCGTCAAGCCATTCAAGATGGCACTCTTAAGCCAGGCGAGCGCCTCATGGAAATTCCTCTTGCCGAAGAACTCGGTGTGAGTCGTACGCCTATTCGCGAGGCGATTCGCAAACTTGAACTAGAAGGATTTGTCGTTATGGTTCCGCGCCGTGGCACCTATGTGGCAAATATTTCGTTAAAGGATATTACCCAAGTATTTGAAATTCGTTCCGCCCTTGAGGAATTGGCCGCTGGCCTTGCAGCAGAGCGCATTACTAGCGATGAAATTGAGTCTCTAGAGCGCATGCTAGTAGAAATCGGCGATTACATGGAAAATAAAGACATGGATAGTGTAGTAGCTGCAGACGTAGCATTTCATGAAGTTCTCTACAAGGCTTCCCGTAATGAGCGCTTAGCAGACATCGTTCACAACTTGCGGGAACAAACATACCGCTTCCGCAGTTTTTCCATGAACCAACCAGGTCGTTTACGCAAAACATGGGAAGAACATCGCCTCTTGGTTGAAGCCATCGCATCCCATAATGCAGTACAAGCGCGCAAATTAGCACGCGTCCATATGGAACATTCTGAACAAACCTTATTACAAGGCATGGAGGATGCCAAATCCTTTAGTACAGAAAATATATAACACATAATAATCACATAATTGGATACCTGTTACACGCATACATAGATATAAATTGCATTTATGTATGCGTGTTTGTTATATTCTATAGAAGAATATTTCATTTTTTGGTACAATAGATACAAATTATATAGTGTTATTAAAGAAAGGTGAGTTTTATGGAAGCTCTACTCAATGATGCAGTCTCCACGGTCAATACCTACCTGTGGAACTACTTGATCATCTTTATTCTCATCGGTGCTGGTCTATTCTTTACGATGACCACTGGCGCCGTCCAAATCCGCATGTTTAAGGAAATGGTTCGCCTTGTCGCTTCTGGCGCAGGTTCTAAAACAGAAAAGAACCATGTATCCTCATTCCAAGCATTCTGCGTTAGTACAGCATCTCGCGTAGGTGTTGGTAACATCGCTGGTATCGCTATTGCCGTTGTACTCGGTGGTCCTGGTGCCGTGTTCTGGATGTGGGTTATCGCCCTTATCGGTGCTGCTACTGGCTTTATTGAAAGTACACTCGCTCAAATTTACAAGGAACCAGTTGCCAAAGGCGGTTTCTACGGCGGTCCTGCCTACTATATCCGCTATGGTCTTAACAACAAATTCCTAGCTGTTTTATTCGCTATTTTAATCAGCATTACCTATGGCTGGATTTACAACTCTGTACAAGCCAACACATTAGCCGCATCCCTTCAAATTTTTAATTTTGATGTAGCCTATACCGGTGTTGTTGTAGCTGTACTTGTAGGTCTTATCATCTTTGGTGGTATTAGCCGTGTTGCAAAAGCATCTGAAATTATCGTTCCAATCATGGCGGTTCTTTACATTGCGACTGCCTTATTCGTAGTCATCTCCAATATCAGCCAATTCCCTCATGTAATCTATACAATCGTTACATCTGCATTTGAACCATCTGCAGCCGGTGGCGGCCTATTAGGCGCTACTGTAATGAACGGTATTAAACGTGGCCTATTCTCCAACGAAGCCGGTGAAGGTTCTGTACCAAATGCAGCTGCAACAGCCGCTGTTAATCACCCAGTAGAACAAGGTCTTGTGCAAGCATTCGGTGTATTCCTTGATACATTCATTATCTGTACAGCATCTGCTTTCATCGTTCTCATGGTTGGAGACTATAGCACAACAGGTCTTACTGGTGTAGCACTTGTTCAACACAACCTAGCTCAAGAGCTCGGTTCCTGGGCACCTACTGCTGTGGCTGTATTCATCGTAATGTTCTCCTTCAGTTCCCTTATCGGTAACTACTACTATGGTGAAATCAACATCAGCCACTTAACAGACAAAAAATATTGTCTCCATTTATTCCGTATCGGCGTAGTCCTTATGACATTCATCGGTTCTATCGCATCCCTTGATCTTGTATGGAACTTAGCCGACTTATTCATGGCGTTCTTAGTGTTAACAAACATTAGCTCCATCGTTCGTATGGGACGTACCGCAGGTCTTGCGCTTGATGATTACATCAAACAACGTAAAGCTGGTATCGATACGCCTGTATTTAACCGTTCTGTTCTTAATCATACATTTGGTATTGTATGGTGGGGCGAAGGTCAAACTACGGACTCCTCTGTACCTGCTACACCTGTAGAAGATACAATCGAAAAATAATATATACCGACACTTAGGGTCTTTATTCTTCGGAATAAGGGCCCTATTTTTTGTGAAAGCCTATCTAACTAGTTTCAAAGCATATCTACCTATTTTAACCACTATCCAACTATAGAATATAGTTAACATTGTATGTAGGGTATTTATACGACCATGTCGAATACAATAAATAGCAAGACATTTAAACGATCCATTGATTCTGAATTATCAGGAGGACTTTTATATGCAAAACTATAATCCCTATGAAAACATGTTAAACACCCTCGATGTAGCGGCCGAAAAACTTGGCTATACTAGAAATGATTATGAAGTACTACGCCATCCAGAACGGGAACTAAAGGTATCCGTTCCACTCCAACTAGATAATGGCGAAGTTCGCGTATATGAAGGCTATCGTTGCCAACACTCCACATTGCGTGGTAGTGCCAAGGGCGGTCTACGTTTCCATCCAGATTCCGATGAAAACGAAGTTCGTGCATTAGCGGCTTGGATGACTATAAAAAATGCTATCGCTAATATCCCTTATGGTGGTGGTAAAGGCGGTATTAAGGTTGATCCTAAAACATTGAACCCTCGCGAATTAGAACGGTTAACACGTAACTTTGTACGTCGCATTGCGCCTATCATCGGCGTTAATACGGATGTTCCTGCGCCAGATGTAAATACGAATGCACAAATCATGAGCTGGATTGTTGACGAATATAGCACATTAAAAGGCGAATGGAGCCCAGGTATCGTTACAGGCAAACCTATCGAAGTGGGCGGTTCCCTAGGTCGTAATGAAGCTACCGGCCGCGGTTGCCTTATCGCATTGCAATGCTATTTTGCTAAAAAAGGCTTAGATATTAAAAATATGACTGTCGCCGTTCAAGGTTTTGGTAATGTCGGCTCCGTAGGTGCTCGCCTCATTGCAGAAGCAGGTGCTAAGGTTGTAGCTATCGGCGACGTAGCTGTTAATCTATACAATCCAAATGGTCTCGATGTTGAAAAAGCTTATGAATACGCTAATTCTCACGGTCGTTCCTTAGTTGGTTACTCCGAGCCAGGCATGACTACCATTACAGGTCAAGAATTGTTAGCACAAGATGTAGACATCCTCTATCTAGCAGCCCTTGAAAATCAACTTAACAAAGACAACATGGAAAATGTACGCGCTAAGATTATCTTAGAAGGTGCTAATGGTCCAACTACAAATGATGCGGACAAATACTTCTTTGAAAAAGGTATCGATATCATTCCTGACGTACTCGCTAATGGTGGCGGTGTAGTTGTATCCTACTATGAATGGGTACAAAACAAAGCAGGCTTCTACTGGTCTCTCGAAGAAGTAAATGAACGCCTCACTAGAAATATGCAAAACAGCTTTGAAGCAGTATGGCAAATGCAACAAAAATACAATGTCGCCCCTCGCCTAGCTGCATACATGGTAGCTCTCGAACGACTTGTCATCGAAACGACACTTCGCGGCTACAATTGCTAAGGTTATTCTCTAACAATTTCATATAGCAAAAGGACTGGCTTTCCATTGTGAAAGTCAGTCCTTTTATATTACATGCTATGTAGTTATTTAATGGCGTTCATCAAAGCGGCTACTGTGCGACGCGATGCGAGAGCTTTCACCAATGTAGCACCTACGATGCCTGGAATTGTTTGACCAATCAATAAATTGATCACCAACGCCCAGTACGGAACACCTACGAGTGGGCTAAGCCACAATGGTACGCATAATGCAGGTACTAAGATGATTGGCAGCATTGCCCACCACGCGCTAAGTCCAGCACGTCGCATCAATACGATGATACCAGTCGTCGAAATACCGACACCAAAGCCCCCTACCATATCGAGGATGCCAAGGCCACCGAACAAGAAATTAGAAATGAGGTTACCTATGCCCATAGGAATGATTAAGAACGGAAAGGCATAAGCAAGTGCATATAAAGATGTAGCTATACGAATTTGGTAGGCACTGAAGGAAATACCTTGGGTTAGATAAATAAGAACAATATACAATGCTACTACCATAGCAGAAATTGTTAATTTTCGTGTAGAAATCATGCACTCACCTCCTTTTCAATAAAAAAGAGCATGGCAAAACTACCATGCTCGAATGTGCTTATGTTTTCCGTAGTTTTGTTTAGAGACAGGATGGTTTCAAACTGTCTTATGTAGTTGTTCGCCGTTTGGCTCGATACTTATCATAACATAAATCATTTGTTACGGCTAGGTGTTATTGTGGTGATAGAATTGATTGCTTTCGCACCCGCTCCAGCTAGCTTAACGGTCTTCGGCCGAGGGCCTTGACCTACTAAAGTCGCTCTGCGAAAGCAATCAACTCTACAGTATAACGGTATATGCTCTATTGCATTCTTTACGTTATGCTAACATATGCTCGCCAAACTGCAAGCAACTAATAAACGGGGTTTCGGAAGAAAGCCTTGACCTACTAAAGTCGCTTTGTAGAAGTGGTCAATTCTTTAGCATAACGGTTTATGCTCAATTGCATTCTTTACATTATGCTAACATCCGCCCACCAAACGGCGAACATCTAATTTGCTGGGTCTTCTACACCGTTTGCGCGAAAGGCTTCTTGGCGGTCGATGCAGGTGCCGCAATGGCCACATGGGCGGTCGCCGCCTTCGTAGCAAGACCAGGTGAGTTCGTATGGCACGCCTAGGCGAAGGCCTTCGCGGACTACCTCGGCTTTGTTACATTTGATGAATGGTGCTTCAAGGGAGCATTCTTTACCGGAACCTTCAAAGATGGCATTACCCATGGATGTGTAGAATGTTTCTGTGCAGTCTGGGTATGCATTACCGGCCGCATCATCGGCATGGGCGCCATAGTAGATATAGCCACAATCGAGGGATAGTGCTAAGGACGTCGCAGCAGATAGGAATAGTCCATTTCTAAATGGTACATAGGTACTAACAGGACCTTTCCCATGTTCATCTTGTTGTTCCTTGTAGGAACCGGTAGGGACGTCCTCTGTAGACTGCTTCAATAGGGATGAGTTACTGAATGCAAACAATTTTGTTACATCAATCGTTTTTCCTTCTATGCCATAGTATGCTAATACGTTGGCCGCAGCCTCTAATTCCTTGCTATGTTTTTGGCCGTATTGTATGGATAAGGGCACTACGTTTTCTTTACCAAATCGCTCAATGGCGAGCGCCAAACATGTTGTGCTATCTACGCCGCCGCTAAATAATACAACGGCTTTTTGCTTTTGTGCCATCGTTCCTCCTTATGAAAGCCTCATCCGAAGATGAGGCTTTGTTCGTTAATATAGATATATGGAGCTAAGCTTTCACCATATCACATATTATAATTCAATATCGAGTTCCACTGGACAATGATCACTGCCAAAGATGTGTTGATGAATTTTGGCCTCTTTAATCTTGTCATCTAAGCGTTTAGATGTAATAAAGTAGTCAATTCTCCATCCCACGTTTCTATCGCGAGCCTTGCCCATGTAGGACCACCAGCTATATTCATCAACCGCATCAGGATACAAGTAACGGAATGTATCGGTAAAACCAGATTCCAACAATTCTGTCATCTTAGCCCGTTCTTCGTCAGAGAAGCCTGCGTTCTTACGGTTTGTTTTAGGATTTTTCAAATCAATTTCATTGTGGGCCACATTGAGGTCACCACAGAGAATAACCGGTTTCTTTTTATCCAATTCTAATAGGTATGCACGGAACGCATCTTCCCAAGTCATGCGATAATCTAAACGCGCTAATTCACGTTGGCTGTTCGGCGTGTAACAGCAAACGAGATAAAAATTATCATACTCAGCAGTAATAACACGGCCCTCTTGGTCATGTTCTTCAATGCCAATACCATTTGTCACCGCAATCGGTTTAATGCGTGTAAATACGGCAGTGCCGCTATAGCCTTTTTTAACGGCGCTATTCCAAAACTGTTCATAACCAGGTAATTCTAGTTCAATTTGATGAGGTTGCAATTTTGTTTCTTGCAAGCAGAAAATATCTGCATCTAATTCGTTAAAGGAATCGATAAAGCCTTTTGTTACGGCTGCACGCAATCCATTTACATTCCAAGATATTAATTTCATTGATACTCCTTATAAGGCATTTATATACAATATTATTTGTGAAAGCTAGCTTTCACGAGCATGTTTATGTTTACGATCATGCTTAGCCTGAGCTCGTGCTTGTCGCGATACTTCATTGGCTTTCATTTCGTTTTCCTTACGATATCTAAAGTAATTCGCCACAACGGATAACAAAAAGATAATCATCACCGTTACATTGAATAGACCAGGGCCGTAGGTATACAAATGATAGCATAAATAAGCAAATGCAACGACCGATAAAATGTGATTCAACGTTCTCATAATGTTTCAACCCCCGTTTGAATTGGGAATTCATCATAGGTTACCCAGTCACTGGAGCTGCCTACATATAATGCAGAGTTAAGACCTGCTTCGCTCATAACAAGTAGAGCATTACATGCGGTAACACCAGATCCACAATAGGTCACAACAGGTTTTTGTTGATAGATTTCATTGTAAAACTCATTTTCTAAGTCCTTAATAGATCGAGGACCTTCCGAAGTATAGCCACTTTCATAAAAATGGTTAACAGCCCCCGGAATATGTCCTGTCATGCCATCCATAACATCGACCACCGAACCATCATAACGTTCTGGTGCACGAGCATCGACGATAACATGAGAACCGGACTTACTCGCCTCCAATACCTCATTACGACTCATGGTCATATCCGTTTGTAATGTATAGTTAAATGTCGTTGGTTCTGTAGGCAAAGGCGTAGGATCCTTAGTCAATAAATGACCTTCTTTTACCCATCGTTCAATACCGCCAGATAAAACGCGTACATCTTTAAGGCCCATGTAGCGCAAGGTCCACCAAAGACGACCAGCCAAGAAAATCCAAGAATCATAGACAACGACCTTAGAATTTTCATTAATACCAAATGTCTCGAAGGTTTTCGCCAATTGCTCCATATCCGGCAACGGATGACGTCCCCCATGTTCACCGATAGGGCCGGTCAAATCCTTATCTATATCGACGGGAAAAGCGCCTTTAATATGACCTCGTTTATAATCTTGAAACCCTCTTACATCGAGGATGATAACCTCATCCATGATAGGTAATAGTTCGTTAGGAGTAATGAAATTAGACATAATGACTCCTTTCATGTGATTATATCGAAAAATACAAATCTGTTAATACCATTATATACGAGGGGAGTATAGAATACAATCAGCAACGGTTATTATACAAAAAAGAGGCTATAAAAGCCTCTTTAATATTATATCTTATCTATTTTTGTAACTCATCACCAATGCGCTTTACGATACCTGTTACCAAAGCATTACCCATAAAGAACATTCTCATCCGATCTGACACTTCTTCAACCTCACCCTTTGCATTGAGTTTGAATTTTGTCCAATCATCCGGAAAATCTTGTAAACGCTCTGCTTCAATAGGTGTAATCAAGCGATAATTTCCATTGATTTTTAATAAATGAGTTGAGCGATTGACACTACCTTCCGATGTAAGCATTGTTCGGCCTGGCAAATCTAAGGAATCATATTCACTCATGCCCCCCTCTGCATAGGTATATTCATGACCATCTGCTGAGGTACGTATTAACTTTTTAGGCCCCCTGAGATATTTGAACTTTTCAAGTTTGTCTCCAGTAATATAATACTTAGCATCAACTGTTTCTTCTGGAACTACGATTTTCCCCATTGTAATCGGTGGCTCAACAATTGGATTGGTTTCAATAGTATAGTAATATCCATTAGTCATCAATCCAGAATTCCAAAATTTACCATCATTGAAAGTTTCGGAAACCTCGGCAATATCGCCCACTAACTGATTCGCATGTACTCGTTTTTTTACAGCTGTTCCTTCTACTGGGAACTGACGACCAAATAAACCATCTTTAAAAATATATTTCTGATACTGTGCTAATCGTTCTTCTATAGTTGTATCTTTAGAGAATTTTGCTTCATATGTTGTATGTAAGCGTTCACCCCATTTTGTGTCATTTCTAAATACAAAGAAGAAAACACGACGACGTCGTTGCGCACGTCCATAATCAGCAGCATTAATAACACGCCATTCAACAGAATAACCTAGTTCATTAAACGCGGCTAACATAACTGCAAAATCTCTTCCTCGTTGACTAGATGGAGCCTTTAGTAGTCTATCTACATTTTCGAGAACTAAATATTTTGGTTTAATAACCTCGGTAGCACGAATTATCTCCCAAAAAAGGACCCCTTTTTTACCTTCAATACCGAGTTCGTTCTTTTTACTTCTTGCTACAGAATAATCTTGGCACGGGAATCCACCTACAATCATATCAACGCCATTTTGCTTCATCTCTTCAAACTTCTCATTTGGAATGAGTGCAACATCGGTCCCGATATGTTCCATATTAGGGAATCTATATAAACCTACTTCGTAAGCATCTTGTATCTTTCTCGATGGTTCATACTGATTAGAATATAGTGTTTGAAAGACCTCTTTACTTGAGTTCTCAAGGCCTACTATAAACCCACCTACACCATCAAACATAGAAAATATCTTCATTATAACCCCTTATCAATAAAATACTTCGAACATATTATATCAGATTCTAGAGAAGAGATCAAGATCAAATTTCTATTTCTTATCTAAATTTATAAGTTCTTTTCTCGTTACCAACCAATGCGATGTAGCTAAATCTTCTAATTGATTCCTATAAAGTATTATATTTAAAGGTTGCTCAGATAATATATTCCTACCAGTTAAATACCACTTAGGATATGTCTCTTTCCCTACAGGTTCATCAATTTTATCAAGTGCTTTTTGCAAGATTTTTTCTTCTAAACTTACTCTCTTATTAGAAGCTACAGTATGAAACTTTACGATATCTGTATCAGCAGTGACTATATTTATAATGTATTCTTGAATGTCGGTCTTTTCAAAAAACATAGCTTCTATTTGTACAATGTCGTGATACTTTAAGCGGCTTTTATTGGTCCCAGCTTGTACCCATAACCAACATAATAAATATCGCTGCGTTGCATTATATTTTGGATTAGTCAGCCACCCCTCTTTTAATTGCCCATTATACATATAAGACACTTCAAAGGCGAATGTGGGCATAGCTTTTTCCTTTAAATTAGTTTTTGCATAATGGATAGCGGCCTTTTCATCTACAACAATTTTCTTTCCACTCTTAAGAGTAAGAACAGTATCACTACCTGCATGCTGCTTATTTAACTCTCTAGAGACTTCAAAATCAATAATATATCCTTTTTCTTTGAATTTTTCATAGAGAAAATCAACCAAAACTTATTTACCGCCTGCTCTCCCAACAAATCATCTTCAAAATTATATTTAGTTCTCTCACTATAATCCATAAATTATAACTCTCTCACTATTTCTGCAATATACTCTCTATTTAACCAATATGTCTGTTTTGTAATCATTTGTCCATCTGGTAATTGAACTTTATCAGCAGCATTGGCAGCTTTTGGTCTAATATGGCAAACACCATTAAACTTAGCTCCTGGCAAATTATTTTTCACACCTCTTGGCGTTTGTGTTAATTCAACACCAACTGCTAATATGTCATGCACCGTTTGCCATAAATCTTTTAATTCAGTCTCAATAATTTGCTCCGGCATATTCCACAACTTAATGCCTTTCAAATAAGGTACTCTGTTAGGGTTCTCTCGTTCAGTCTCAGTAAATTGAAATACAACAAATAAGAATTTTGTATTTTCAAATGTTTCATATACTTGGGATTCTTCCCAAGATGCATTGAGCCATCTATCAAAGTCAATTTGTTCAAATGACATATGTTCACGCGGAACACCATTTGGTTCTAAACGGATAGTCTTAAATTTGATATTTGCCTTAGCAAATTCCTCAGTATCATCAAGACTAGTGCCTTTTATACCAAGTAGATCACTGACCAGATTTGCATACATCGCTTTATTCTTGTTTTCTGCAAAGTTAATGTGATGCTTTAATTCATATAATGTACGCCCAATATAAGGTGCAAATCTTTCATGTAATAATTCATCAACTGATTTAGACTTTAATTCTTCTGGTTTGAAAACTGAGATTACGTCTTCATTCATAAGAATTCGTCTTACATAAGCAGTCATATATGAGTTCTTTAACGAATAGGCTCTCTGTTTTGCAGGGATATCAGAAAAGGGTTGCTTTCGCATGCTCTTTGCATTAGCACCTTTTGTACAAGCAGCAAGATACATGGTATCCCCCTCAGAAATTTCATGAGCCTTACCCGCTTTGATTTTATCTATAATAATTTGCCAATCTTGCTTAACAATAGCTAAATCCGATTCAGAAAATTGATGGATAACGGATTTAAGAATAGGAAATTCACCTTTATTCACACCATCAATCCATTTATAAAACATAAGCAAGATTTTTTTATTCTTATGCCACAACGATGATTCTTCAAAAGTACGCTTATACTCTTCCATATAATCAATAATATTGAGAACCAATCTTTCCTTTGCTGAGAAGGATGTCTGCTTTGCATTTGTTTTGATGCCAGTAACCTTTAATTCAAGATCTAGGTTAGCAAAATCAGCTTCTGCACGACTATTGGGAGCCATATGAAATAAGCCTTCTTCAATGATTTGACCTATGCCTCCCTTATTTTTCTTCGTCTCAAGTCGATTAGTTACATCATACTCCTTTACAAGCTTACCTTCTGCAGACTTTGCTACATCTAAAACTTCTTCAATAGAATCATAGCGACGTTCAAAATCCATTCCAATCACCTCCCATTTGTTAATTTAATTATACCAACTTATAAATATGAAATAAACATACACTGCATTGCATATCAATAAATATATTACTTACTCAAATAGCTATTAATGCTTTATAATATTTAATATTTATTTAATAATTATCAGTTATATGTATCTTTTTTGCCCCTTTAATCTATGCTATAATAATACTGATATCAACTGTATAGAATATAAAGTATAGATATTTTTTCACAAACGCGTTTTACAAGGAGTATTGGCAATTGAAAAAGGGTTATATTAAATTAATCTTAGCCGTAATTCTAGGGATTGCTGTTATTGGTGGAGGCATTTATTGCGCTTATCACTTCCTATCCAATAAAGCAACTACAATATTATATCGCTCTACAATTGAGGATAAGATCAATGCCTTACGACCTTATATTGAGGCAGCTGATACATTTAATTTGAATAGTGTTGCCTATACCTATCAAATACAACCAACCCTTGAAGAATTGCGCAATCATACACATAATACGTCTGTAACATTACCTGACTATAAGAAATTAAAAACTCAGCTTGAAGCAGCTAAAGAAGAAAGTTCCACACCATATGAGGATGTAAATAAGGCGACGGATGAATTACTTACCATCTTATCGCAATTAATTCCTGTAGCTGACCAACTTCAAAACTACTACACAGATAGAACTTTTGAAAAAGATAATTTTGTAGGTAGTGATAACTTAGCTAGCCAATATGTACCATTAGCGGATCAATTCAATGCGGCCTATAATGCATACGATTTAGCACTTGAAAATCGTAATAACGAATTATATACAGAACGCATGAAAGAATTCGCTGATGAAAACAGAGTCAATGCAGTTAATTTCATTGAATTAAATATACTATTATCTCAAACCATAGATATTATCGATCCTGATGGTAATACAGATACACAAAAGGTCGAAACCAATCTACAAGAAATTACAAAACGCTTGAATGACTTGCAACCTGGTACAAAACCAGAAACGCAAGCTGCGGTTAAACAATATCAAGATGCTGTAAAAGAATTTATTGCAGAAGCAAGAAATTACATCATTATCAACTCCTCCTATGGCGAAGCATATACGCAATTATATGTAAAATATAATCGCATGATTGGCCGTGCTAACGAGGTGGATATGAATGACCTCGATGCAGTAGACAGCAAAAAATAATAATTGAACAACACAAAGGACCAGCCTTATAGCTGGTCCTTTTATTGTGTCTAAATCAATACTACTTATTCTTTTTTCAAATCTTTCGTGATTACATAGTATTCACTAGGTGATGTGTGAATACCCTTTAGATAGCTTTTACCAATCATATTAATCTTAGGATAGCCAAGGAATATGGTAGCATTTTCATCGAGCAAAATTTGTTGGGCATTGATGATAGCATTGCGTGCGATTGTAGCATCTAGCGTAAAACCTGCCAGTGCTATAAGTTCATCAATCATCGTATAATCGACAATTTTAATCTGTACGTCAATACCAATTTTCTTATAATCCGCCTGCATTGCCTCTGCATATAGCGTCAATTCAGGTCTTGATGTATAAGTATATAAAACTAGCGAGAGATTTTGACCATTTTTATCTACAAGGCCATCCCCATTGGTATCTGTCCAACTAGACTTAGCTAATAAAGTTTTAGCCTTATTAGGATCATATGGATTGGTATCCTTTAATTGTTTAAATCCATAATCAAGGCTAGGCGGCAATGGCGCCTACTCGTAAAATATCTTTATCATATCCTATTTATCGAAAGTTCTCAATCATCTAATATATATTTAGCAAATAGAAAAGATAAAAGCCTTCGCATACGCGAAGGCTTTCACCAATAAGATTATATATTTGTATCATTAGTAACGGTATCCATCGATAATGGATTATGTGGTTTACCAATTTCAAAAATAGAACTCAATAACACCTTTGTATATGGATGTTTTGCATCTGCTAGATGGAACGCATCTAGTTCTTCAACGATAGCCCCTTTATACATGACTACAACCTTATGGCACATAGTACGAATGAAAGCAATATCATGAGCGATAAACAAATATGTTAAATTCCGTTTCTTTTGCAATCTAGCGAGTAGATAGGCAATAGAATCTTGCACAGATACATCAAGGGCACTCGTTGCCTCATCGAATACGAGGATTTCAGGTTCCAAAACGATAGCTCGTGCGATAGCTACACGTTGACGTTGACCACCAGACATCTCATGAGGGAATCGATGCATGAACTCGCGCGGTAAATCTACCATTTCAAGATAATCACCAGCGATTTGTTCTTCTTTTCCCTTTTCAAGAAGCCCAAAATTATATAGTGGTTCAAGGATAATATCCTTAACCTTCATGCGTGGGTTAAATGCAGCAGATGGATCTTGGAATACCATTTGAATTTTTTTACGGTATTCCTTTGTTTGTTCTGCATTCATATGTTGAATTTCAACACCATCGACATAGATTTCACCTTCTGTAATAGGCAACATTTTCATAATCATACGAACCAATGTTGTTTTACCAGAGCCGGATTCACCTACAATACCAAGAGATTCCCCTTTTTCAAGGGTGATATTGATATTTTTACATGCCTCAAGTTCGCCACCAGTAGGAAGTGGGAATCGTTTATATACATTTTTAATTTCTACTGCGTAGTTAGTCAATGTAACGACCTCCTTCCAATGTTGGTACCGCATCTTTTAGTTGTTTTGTGTATTCATTAGATGGGTTTTCTAAGATTTCTTGTGGCGTACCTGCATCTACAACACGGCCCTTTTTCATAACGATGATGTAATCGGACATATACGCCGCCACACCAAGGTTATGGGTTACCATAACGATAGCGGAATTATGCACTTTAGATAATTCCATCATTTGCATAACAACTTGAGATTGTGTTGTCACGTCTAGAGCAGATGTTGGTTCATCACCGATGAGTAATGCTGGGTCTAATGCTAATGCCATGGCAATACCAACACGTTGGCGTTGACCGCCAGACAGCTCATGTGGATAGCGGCGAAGGATATCTGCGCAATTAGGTAACGCAACAGACTCTAATAATTCAATAGCACGACGATCACATTCGTCATTGGAGATTTCAATGTGAGCTTTGAATAGTTCTCTAAATTGTTTACCAATGCGTACAATCGGATCGAGTGCACTACCGCTATCTTGGAAAATCATGGCCATGTCTTTGCCACGTATGGATCTCCATTCTGACTTAGATAGGGTGCGAAGGTCTTGACCATTAAAGATCATTGTACCATCTGTGACCTCACCACCTGCAGGCAACAAACCCATAAGGGCCCGGATCACGGTAGTTTTACCGGATCCAGATTCCCCTACAATGGTCAATACCTTACCGCGTTCCAAGGTAAAGTTTACATCCATAACAGCAGGCACACCTTGGTACGCGATGTTAAGGTTCTCTACAGTTAGTATGTTTTCTGCCATTATAGCTCCTTATTATTTTGTAATTTTATTAGTAATCCAGTAGTAGTCACTTGGGTACATGACAGCACCTTTCAAGTAAGAACCAGTAACGATATTAGTTTTAGGGTAACCTAAGAACAATGCAGCGCCATCATTCATCAATAATTGTTGAATTTGAATTGCATAGTCACGACGTTTTGCAGGATCAAATTCAGTTTCAGCAGCATCTAACAATTGGTCAACTTGAGGATTAGAGTAACCAGAACCATTTTGTGGGTTGGAACCATCGATATTAGTATGCCAATAGTTAGACAAGAACCAGATTGGGTCACCTGTATTAGCAGTTACGATATTGGAGATAAGCATATCATAGTCGCCATCTTGACCCATTTTATCAATCAAGTTATAGTCAACTGTTTTGATTTTCATGTCGATACCCACTTTTTTAAGGTCTGCTTGAACAGCTTCGGCATAAAGTGGTAATTCTGCACGAGAGTTATATACAACGAAGTTGAATGTTAACGGTTTACCATCTTTATCAAGGATGCCGTCCCCATCAGTATCTTTCCAGCCATCTTCTGCTAACAATTGTTTAGCACGATCCACATTATATGCATTAGGATCTTTCAAATCTTTGAAGCCATAGTCCATGGATGGTGGAATTGGAGCGGAACCAGGAATGAATGTGCCTTTTAGCAATACATCGGCATAGTTTTTACGATCTGTTGCGGAAATAACAGCTGCACGAACTTTGTCATCACCAAGAACACCTTTTTGGTTAATACGAGCCAATACTACGCGAAGGGATGCAATTTCATCAACCTTGAACTTATCGTTATTTTGGAATAAGCCGATTTCACCAGCACCGATGTTAACAGCCATATCTACGTCGCCAGATTGTAAGCTCATAGCACGCGTATTAGGATCGTCGATGGAAGGAATTTCTACAGTTTTGAATGGTACTGCACCATCCCAATAGTTTTCGTTAGCAGCCATTTCAGCGCGTTCTTTAGTGAAAGATTTAACTACGTATGGGCCTGTACCGATAGGGCCTTCTTTCGCAAAGTTGCGTCCGTCTTTTTCAGATTGTACATCGACGATAAGGAACAATGGATCCGCTAAAAGCCCAGGCATATTAGGATATTCTTTCTTCGTATGAATTACCAATTGTTGGCCATTTGCTTCGATGGAATCATATTCGAAGAATGTTTTTGCACGATTGGATTTTTCAAAAGCCCGTTCGATAGATGCTTTTACAGCTGCAGCATCAACTTTTTTACCATTGGAGAACTTTACCTTATCGTTGATTGTGAAAGTCCATGTTTTATGGTCTGGGGATACTTCCCATTTGGATGCAATCCATGGTTGAGGTTTCATTTGTTCATCAAATTTAGCCAATGTTTCGCCTACACCATAGCGCATTACAACCCAAGCGAAGAAGTTTTCAGTAGGTTCTAAAGTAGAAGCGAAGTTAGTTACGCCTACTTTCAATACGTCTTTATTTGCAGAGCCGTTGTTATCGGAGCCACAGCCAGCGATGAAGGAACCCATCATTACAATGCTAAGACCTGCTAAAAGAGCCTTTTTCCAAGATTTTTTCATTTAAAATCTCCTTATTAACACAATATACAAAGCTTATATATCATTATTATGCCGCAAAGGCCTAATAAAGATTCCAAATACTAAGATTAACCTTGGTTCTTAGGATCCACTACATCGCGTAGAGAATCAGACCAAAGATTGAATATGGATACTACGATTAAAATCGACAAACCAGGGAACGCCATGAGCCATGGGCTCGTTTGCAAGTATTGACGACCTTCATTAAGCATAAGACCCCATTCAGGTGTTGGTGGTTGCGCACCAAAACCAAGGAATGATAAACCGGCAACTTCAATCATAATAGCCCCAATATCAAGAGCCCCTGTGGTTACAACGAGTGGCAAAATATTAGGAATAATATGACGACGTAAAATCGTCCATGTAGAGGCCCCCATCATAACAGCAGCCGTTACATATTCTTCACCGCGTACTTTCAACGTCATAGAACGAACAAGTCGCGCATATTTAGCCCACCCTACAACCGATAATGCTAAGATGGTATTTACAATACTACCACCTAAGATACCGGCGATGGCAATGGCGAGCACTACCCCTGGGAAAGATAACATGATATCCGCCAAGCGCATAAGAACCATTTCAACCTTGCCACCAAAGTAACCTGCTACGGCACCGATGACTGTACCAATGCTCACCATAATCACTACGATGGATACACCCATGAACAAAGATAATTGAGTACCATAAATGATACGAGACAATACGTCACGGCCCAATTTGTCGGTACCAAACCAATGTTGAGTACTAGGTGCTTGTAATGCCTTGGACATATCCGATGTGAAAGCATCGCCCGGAGCAAGCCATGGTGCAAAGATAGCAATGAATACGATAACGAGCATCAATGCAGTGTAGAAAGAGAACAATTTATGTTTCTGAATAAATTCTTTCATTATGCTCTCTCCCTTTTCAATCTAGGGTCCAATAGAACATAGGATGCATCAACTAAAGCATTGATACACATGTATGCAATAGCAACCCATAACACAAAACCTTCAATCAATGGATAGTCACGCATAGTGATGGCGTAAATGGCCATATTCCCGAGGCCAGGCCAGGAGAATACCATTTCAACTACCGCTACACCACCTAATAACCAACCAATAAGAACACCTAAAATAGTGATCAATGGCAATACGGCATTAGGCAAAATGTGACCGAATAAAATCTTCATTTCGCTCACGCCACGGGCACGGGCACCGATAACGTAATCCTTTTGCATCTCTTCAAGGATAACGAGTCGAACTTGACGCATGTATTTAGATCCAACGACAACGGCCAATGTAACGGCTGGCAAAATAACGCCTGTCGCTGTTACACGAGATGAAGCGATTGGAACCAAGCCGAGCTTTAAGCCAAAAATGTAAATTAATACAAGGCCTAACCAGAATGACGGCATAGATACGCCTATAAAAGAAAGGCTTCTCAGTACATAGTCTATCCATTTATTCCGATTATACGCACTCAGTATACCTGCCGGTAATGCATAGATAATCGTAAATACCAATGCGGTTCCTGACAATGCAAGCGTACCAGGTAATGCTTCTAACATGCGATCTACTACAGGTTTTTTAGCAGAGTAACTCATTCCTAAGTCACCTTGTGCTGCATTGACTACCCAGTTTGCATACTGTACGATAAACGGCTTATCCAAGCCTAATTGTGCTCGAGTTTCATCAATCATTTCTTGAGACACGATAGTATCCGCCGTTTCCAGTAGCATCGTAACTGGGTCCCCTGGAGCTAAATAGGTGAGACAAAATGTCAAAAATGTGATGCCAAACAAGGTAACAATAAATTGTCCTAATTGCTTGGCAAAGCGTTTGCCCATAGGCACCTCCTATACCCTTTTTAAATAAAAACACCTAATAGTGAATAAACATAGAAAGAAAACATGTAATATGATGCTGTGTAATAAGATCTATGAAATAACCATAAAAAAAGATTAGCCTGCCTGACTAACCTAAATTAAAACACCGTGTTCTAGCACAATGTTCCTCAAGATTGAGCAGGCTTTCTGACTTTTGATTCATCACAATATTTCAGCCTTCCCAGTTTCCCAGTGACCCTAATACGAAATATTGCTCCTCATAACAGCTATTTTCATAGTATAGGATTTACACCCATTTTCCTCTTTTACGCTCGGTAAAACCGACACTCAGTTTATTCACTTTTATCAATTATAAATATACTATATTTATAATTTTCTAACAATACATATACCCCCTAGTGTATTGTTTTGCCATACATATAACCAAAAGAGGCCATTACCGAAGTAACAGCCTCTATAAGACGAGAGAATATTCAATTAATCAATACTTTGTTGAAACCGTTGTGCCCGATACGCTAACCAACCTTTGCGTATCATGTAAATGCAAATCCCAATAGTCACTGCAACAGCACTGCCGAGCATAGCATCGACGCCACATGCATACACTGCGTATGCACAGTATAGAACACCTGCGGCAGCGACAAAATAGAATCGCTCAATGCGACGTTTTTCTAAGCCAGACATGTGCATCATAGTCGGTACTGCAATAATGCAGAGGATATAAGGCACTACATTAGTTACAACCGCAAGGTTTACCAATGTTTCAAATTGATCACGAAGGGAATCATTAGCTGTGAACAATGTAAGAATTGTTTCAATAGCTAATAAGATAAATACACCACGCACAGGTGCATCTTTGCTATTTACACGAGCAAACACCTTAGGAAAATAACCTGCTTCTGCTGCATTCTTGAATACTCGAGACAATGTAAATTGCCAGCAAAGTAATGCACCACAGCAAGAGATGATCATGAGCGCCATGATGACATTTGCAATTGTGTCATTGAACATGTATGCAAATGTGAGACCAAATGGTGCATTGGAATTTAATAATTCTGTGTTAGGCACGATACCGGCCATAACATTAGTGGACAAGATGTAAATCACCGCCACTGCTAATGTACCTGCAAATGTTGCAATTGGCACGTTTTTCTTTGGATTTTCTACAGCATCTGCATTTGCTGCTGCAGATTCAAATCCTAGGAAGCCCCACAATGTTAAAGCAATGGATTGTTTAATTGCTTCAAAGAACGGCAAGTCGTTTGGATTCCATGCCGCCAAATACGTATCTGGGCTAAACCAGAACCAGCCAATCGTACCAATCAATAACACTGGTACAATACAGCCCCAAATAGTAATATTGCTGAGCTGACCGGTAAAGCGATTTCCTCTAAAGTTCAAAATCGCTGCAAACCATAACAAGACGATTGTTACTTGACTTGTTTGCGTTGCATTTAGATCAACACCAAAGAATTCTGAGCCATAGCCAACTGCGGAAACTGCAATCGCTATATTAGCAATGATGAGAGATATGCTGTAAGCATAGCTCGCCATAAAATGTCCAGTCTTACCGAAGCGATGTTCTGCATAACCGCCCATGCCTCCTTTAATTTGGGAGAACATACCCGCTTGAGCAAAAATATACGCTAGTAAAAGCGCACCCACAGCTGTCACGAGCCAAGATAACACTGAAATAGTACCAACTTGAGCCAAATTGGTTGGTAACATAATGATCCCAGCTCCTAGCATATTGGCTGCTACCATTGTGGTTAGCTGGAATACAGACATTTTTTTAGCGGTGGTTTTCATGTATCAATCCCCTTTCGTAAGGTGAATTTTTTCTCGTCCATAATTCACGTAATATATTAAAACCGCTAAGTACGTTCAGTTCCTGCTGTAATGGGCGGGAATGTGAAAGTACCGTTTTTATTTGTTTTTCGAATTAATAATAACACCATAGGTGGTAAATGAAAAGTACTTTATTAGTGGACACCGCATATTACACGAATTGAATAAAAATATAGTAATTATATATTATTTTTGATTAGAAACGGTATAAAGAATGTAAGAGTATCATTTTCTTTCAGTTTAATCAATCAAATATATGAAAAATCACTATCTATTCAAGTTATAGTATCTTGCTACAAGACCATTGTTTATTACACGTCCACTTCAAAAAGACACAAAATAAATAAGATTGTGCTAATTTCACCATACACCAATTAAGATTTAAAACTAGGTGGTCCATATACAAAAATTGGCCTCACCCACAGGTGAAGCCAATTTTATAATCTAAGAAATCATTTAAGATCCTAACAGATACGCATTACTCTTGTACAGAGTTTACGATAGATTTCCAGCTATCGATTTGTGCTTCTTCGTTAGCAATAATTTGCTTACCATTATTACGTTGTCTTTCCACACATTCTGGAGCCGTACCAGAATAGTTGTTACGACCTGCTACACAAGCTTCAATGGAAATAGCATCTAGAATGTCCGCATCAAAATGTGGAGAGATTGCTTTGAAATCCTCAACGGATAAATCAAGTAATACACAACCTTTTTCGATACAATGATGCACAGCATTGCCTACAATTTCATGAGCCTCACGGAACGGCACACCTTTTTTCGCAAGGTAGTCTGCCATATCGGTAGCATTCGAGAAATCGTCATCGAGGACAGCTTTCATATGAGTCCCATTGACCTTCATACCGCGAATCATCGCCGCATTAATGGACAATGCAAAGTGTACCGTGTCGATAGCATCAAAGATGCCCTCTTTATCCTCTTGCATATCCTTATTATAAGTAAGTGGCAAGCCTTTCAATGTGGTCAAAAGCCCTAACAAATGGCCATAAGTACGGCCTGTTTTACCACGAACGAGTTCACATACATCAGGATTTTTCTTTTGTGGCATGATGCTAGAGCCTGTGCAATGCGCATCATCAAGTTCAATAAAATTGAATTCATTAGAGGACCACAAAATGAGTTCTTCGCTAAGACGACTCAAATGCATCATCACAAGAGATGCAAAGGATAAGAATTCAACCACATAGTCACGGTCAGATACGGCATCCATACTATTTTCGTAAATACGGGAGAAACCCAATAATTCTTGCGTATATGTTTGATCAATACCGTACGTAGAACCTGCTAAAGCCCCTGCACCAAGTGGCATAATGTCTGCGTGTTTGAAGACCATCAACAAACGGTCAAAGTCGCGTTCTAGCATAGAGAAGTATGCCATCATATGATGACCGAACAATACAGGTTGTGCCCGTTGTAAATGCGTATAGCCAGGCATGATAACATCGCTGTATTTTTCAGCCGTTTCAATGAGTGCCTTTTGCATATCGACAATGAGCTCGCCCATTTCTACTACGGCTTTACGCACGTACATGTGTAAATCAACTGCGCATTGGTCATTACGGCTACGGCCTGTATGTAAGCGACCACCTGCTTCACCAATATCATCTGTTAGGCGTTTTTCAATATTCATATGAATATCTTCAAGAGCCACGGAGAATGGGAACTCACCCTTATCAATTTGGCCTTTTATCTTTGTTAAGCCCTCAACAATAGCGTCCCGATCTGCGTCGGAGATAATATTTTGTTTTGCCAGCATTGTAGCATGTGCTTTACTGCCTGCAATATCTTCGGCGTACATCCGCGCATCAAAAGCGATAGAGGACGTAAAATCCTCTACCGCTTTATCTGTGCCTTTTGTGAAACGCCCGCCCCACAATTTAGCCATTATTTACCTGCCTTTTCTTTCATTAAAGCATTAATTTTGAGAGGTAATCCGAACAAGTTGATGAAACCTGCTGCATCAGCTTGGTTGTATACATCGTCTTCTTCGAATGTTACGAAATCTTCACTGTACAAGGAATATGGTGAAGTTGCACCAGCGGAGATAATATTGCCTTTGTACAATTTAAGTTTTACATCACCAGTTACAGTTTTTTGAGTTTCATCAACGAATGCTTGTAGCGCGTTCATCAATGGTGCAAACCACATGCCATCATATACGAGTTCAGCGTATTTGTTAGCAATAAGTTCTTTGTAGTGGTATGTTGCTCTGTCGAGGCAAAGGTATTCAAGTTCTCTATGAGCATACATGATAATAGATCCACCTGGGTTTTCATAAACGCCACGAGATTTCATACCAACCAATCTATTTTCAACGATATCTACAACGCCTACACCATAGTGTGCGCCGATTTCGTTGAGTTTTTCCAATAATTGAAGAGGAGTGCCTTCTTGACCATCAACGGCTACAGGTACGCCTTCTTTGAAAGTTACAGTTACATAACCAGCTTCATCAGGAGCTTGTTCAGGTGTATGTGTTACTAAATATACATCATCTTTAGGAGCATTTGCTGGATTTTCAAGATCCCCACCTTCATGGGATAAATGCCATACATTTTGGTCCATGGAATATGGATGAGATTTAGTTGCCACAACTGGAATATCATGCTTAGCAGCATATTCCATGCAATCTGTTCTAGATTTCAAATCCCATTCTCTCCAAGGAGCGATGATTTTCATATTAGGTGCCAACGCTTTAATAGCCAATTCGAAACGAACTTGGTCATTACCTTTACCAGTTGCACCGTGAGCGATGGCATCAGCACCTTCTTTTTTAGCGATATCTACAAGAATTTTGCCAATCAAAGGTCTAGCAAAGGATGTACCTAATAAATATTTACCTTCATAAACAGCACCAGCTTTTACAGTTGGCCATACATAATCTTTCACGAAATCTTCTTTAGCATCAACGATATATGCTTTAGATGCGCCGGATTTGATTGCTTTTTTCTCAACTGCATCATAATCCTCAGGTTGGCCAAGGTCTACGCATACAGCGATAACTTCAGCGCCATAATTTTCTTTTAACCAAGGAATGATAACGGATGTGTCTAAACCACCAGAATATGCGAGTACTACTTTATTTGCTTTACCCATGATAACACCTCATAAACTAAATTATACTAGGTATGATTCATACCATTTATTATTATACTACGAATTCATTATGAATTCTTCATGTCTTATCGACTACAGGTGTTAGTATATCACTGCATATTTATAAATGCAAGTAGAAATTTTATTCAATTATATAATATATTTCGTTTACGAATAATATATCTTATTCTATACCAAGTTCTTGCTTATATGCATAATCTGCCTCAGCTTGAGATATCATACCTTGATCTACCATTTGAACAAGAACTAATTTTTGACGCGCTTTTGCACCCTTGTAATTTTCATAGGGGTCCAAATAGGTTGGTGCATTTGGTAAAGCCGCTAGCATTGCACATTGGCCTAAGGTCAATCGACTAGGGCTGGTACCAAAGTACCCTTCGGACGCTTCTTTTATACCATAATAGTTATGTCCATAATAAACCGTGTTCAAATACATGGTTAAAATCTCATCTTTTGTATAGTAATGCTCCATCTCTACCGCAAGGATGGCTTCCTCCGCTTTACGCGTCATCGTCCGTTTAGATGATAAAAATAGATTTTTTACCAATTGTTGGGTAATTGTACTACCGCCCTCAACTGTTTCTCCTGCTACACTATTAACATAAAAGGCACGCGTTACACCGAGCACATCGATGGCACCGTGTTTGTAATAGCGCTTATCTTCAATAGCCACAAGAGCACGTTTCGCATTGTCTGGAATGCTTTCCGATTTCACCCATTTATCTTTTGGCACACGTTGATGAAGCGCGGCTTCAACCTTTTCTCGGAAGGTAAAAATACGATGCAAGCGTTCCCACCGACTTAATGTATCTTCATTTTCTTCAATTGTCTGTTCTACAGTTGTATGAGCCTTACTAACGCGATTTGTTCCTTGATAGCTTTGATATGTATCATATACATATATAGCCCCTAGCAATATACAAATGATAAGAACTAATCGGCGCACTATTCGAAATATAAACATAGATTCACCTATGCCTGCCTTCTAGCAGACTTCTAAGTATACAAACTTTCCCAAATAACATTCCCACAATACAATTATATGTTGATTGTATTGTATCATAAGTTATCTATTTTTAGCATACCTCTACATATTGTATTTGTTAACCATATTGTCGTATAATAGATAAGATGATGAAGCATGCCCAAATTGGAGGAGTATTATGAAACAGTGTATGGATTCAGACAATCTACATCGTCGATTACGTAAAATTTTAGGTCAAGTGCAAGCTATTGATCGAATGATTGAAGAAGACATTCCTTGTGAAGATGTACTAGCCCAAATCAATGCAGCCAAATCCGCGTTGCATAAGGTTGGCCAAGTGGTCCTCGAAGGACATATCAACCATTGTGTACGCGATGGTATACAACATGGTGATGTAGATAAAACAATCAATGACTTTACAGTTGCTGTAGAGCGCTTTGCCAATATGGGAAAATAAAAAGAGGCAATATCCTAATGATTAGGGTATTGCCTCTTTTGCGTATTAGTCGTGGTTCGTTGTTAAGAACTCGCTAAGTGCTGCTAATGCATCATCTTCATCAGCACCATCAGCAGTTAAGACTACGGATGTGCCTTTTGTTGCACCCAATGTTAATACAGTCAAAATGGATTTAGCATCTGCTGTTTTACCATTTGCTGCGATAGTCAATTTGGACGCAAATTTTGCAGCCAATTGTGTAAATGCAGTCGCTGGACGAGCATGTAAACCAGATTCGTTTGTGATTTCTACTGTTACTTCTTTCATGAGTTACCTCTTTCTACGGAGCGCACAAAAACGCCTAATATCTTTGCTATTAATATAGGTATTGTATCAGTTTACCCCTATCAAATTCAAGTTTGTTTTTATGAAAGCTATGGTCTATGCCAAACCTCTTTCAGCAAGCAATGATTTTGCATAGGCTGTGATTTCTTCAGCTGTATTCATAGTCAATGCTTTTTGAGCAAATGCTTCACATTCTGCTTTTGTAACAGAGCGTAAAATATTTTTAATCAATGGAATGGATGATGCAGTCATAGAGAATTCATCAAGTCCTAAGCCCAATAAAATCATAGTTGCAACTGGATCACCCGCTAACTCACCACACATACCGGTAAATTTACCTTGTTCGTGACTCGCATCAATTACGTGTTTGATGAGGCGCAATACAGCTGGATGCAATGGTTGATATAAATTGCCGATGGCCTCATTCATACGGTCTACGGCCAATGTATATTGGCAAAGGTCATTCGTACCGATACTAAAGAAATCTACATATTTAGCCAAAATCGGAGAAATAACGGCTGCCGCTGGCACCTCAATCATAATACCTACTTTGATATCTGTATTGAAAGCTATCCCTTCAGCCATTAATTCTTCCTTGCATTCGTCGAGCATAGCATTTGCCGCTTTAACCTCTTCTACGGATGCAATCATAGGATACATGATGTGAATATCCCCAAATGCACTGGCCCGAAGGAGTGCACGTAATTGAACCTTAAAAATATCAGGTCGATTCAAGGAGATACGAATGGCGCGATACCCGAGGAATGGATTCATTTCTTCTGGTAAATCTAGACATTTTAATTCCTTGTCACCACCGATATCCATGGTACGAATGATGACAGGTTGGCCCTTCATACTCTCTGCTACTTGTTTATATTGTTCAAACTGTACATCTTCTGTAGGCAGTTCATCGTTTTCCATGTAAAGGAATTCGGTGCGATATAAGCCGATACCTTGAGCGCCCATGGTCAACGCATGGTCCGCATCTTTAGATTTACCAATATTACCGAATAAATCAACATGATGTCCGTCCTTTGTAACGGCTTCTAAATTGGCAGAGTCCTTCAAGCGTTTCAATTCGTCTTGGAAATCTGCTGCTTCTTTTGTATAACGGTCCCATTCTTCATCGGATGGTTCTGTAATGACTTCACCATCAGTGCCAAGTACAACAGCACGCACATCGTCAGTAAAGCTTTCAATATCACCGACACCCATAACGGCAGGAATTTCTAAGGTGCGCGCCATAATAGCCGCATGAGATGTAGGACCACCAGCAGCTGTTACAATACCTTTTACGACATTTTTATCTAGTGAAGCCGTATCAGATGGAGCCAAATCGTGAGCCACGATGATAACCTCACCGGAAATATGAGATAAACCGCGAGGGTTCATGCCAAGCATGTTACGCATCAAACGATCGCCGATATCTTTAATATCCGCACCACGTTCACGCATATATGGATCGTCCATACCGATGAAAATAGCCGCAAAGGTTTCTATCGTTTGCGCCGTAGCAGCTACGACGTTCATCTTTGAATTTTCTACAAGGGACTTAATGCCATCAGACAAGGATGGATCTTGTGCGATTTGCATATGAGCTTCAAAAATAGCAGCCTCATCAGCCCCCATATCAACCAATGCTTTTTGACGAATCGTATCTAATTGTTTAAGGGTAGCGGCCATAGCACTAGCAAATTTTCCAATTTCAGCCTCTACTTGGTCATCAGCTACCTCATAATCAGGTATTACGATTTCTTCTTGTATATATTTGTACACATTGCCAACAGCAACGCCTCGAGATCCAGAAATCCCTTGAATTCGCATGTGTGTTCCTCTTTCTATATCCGATAAACTACATTACATTATATTTTAACATTTTTACATTGAACAATAAAGAGAGACCCTATTCTGTGTTATAATGTTATATTATATATAGTTAATCGTAGACTTTCACGCGTATCATAGTGAAAGTCTACTCTATTGTAGGGAATTGTCGCATGTAATCGAGTGCGACTACGAATAGGAGTATGTATGAAATTAACAAAAATGCATGGTCTCGGCAATGATTTTATTCTCTTTGCTGATTCCCATGGAGCTAATAAAGATTATACAGATCTTGCGATTCGCCTCTGCGATCGACGCACAGGCATCGGTGCTGATGGTCTTGTAATCGTTGTACCATCTAATACATGTGATGTACGCATGCGCATCATCAACTCAGACGGCAGCGAAGCAGAAATGTGTGGCAATGGCATTCGTTGCTTTGCCAAATATGCCTATGAACACGGTGAAATTACAAAAGATACTTTCACCATCGAAACATTAGCAGGCGTTATGAAACCAACATTGACCATCGAAAATGGCATTGTTACACAAGTGACAGTAGACATGGGCAAACCTTTCTTTAACAGTAAAGACATTCCTATGAATGTAACCATGGATAAGGTCATCGATGTAGACCTCGATGTAAATGGCGAAACAGTAACGGTAAGTTCCGTTCTTCTCGGTGTACCTCATACAGAAGTTTTTGTGGATGACATCACGAAAGCACCTGTTACAACACAAGGTCCAATTCTTGAAAAACACGATGCATTCCCATCCAATACAAATGTGAACTATATCGAGGTCGTAAACGACCACCATATTAAGGTCCGCACTTGGGAACGCGGTGCTGGCGCCACGCTTGCTTGTGGTACAGGTTCCTGCGCATCTGCTGTTATGTCCCATGAAAAAGGTCTTACAGGACGCGAGGTCGATGTAGAATTATATCTTGGCACATTACACATCAGTTATTTGGAGGATGGCACGGTTCTTATGACAGGCCCTGCTGAGGAAGTATTTGAAACAGAACTTCCTATCGAATAATATGAAGTGGTTACAATTACTATTACAGGCATACCTAAAATACAAACAAGGGCGTACCATGATGCCAAATAATATAGGACTATTGATATCATTAATCGTTTCTATCATCATTATTCTGGCCTCTGTCATGTTTAGTGTCCCCATCGGCTACGCATTAATCCTCGTATGGTTGTGCTTCGCTTATGCTCTGTATCGACAAGGATATAATCCAAAAGACTTACTCCGCATGTCCTGGACGAGTGCCAAAACCTCAATCGTGGTTATGCAAATCTTTTTGCTCATCGGCTGGCTCATAGCCATGTGGCAAGCATCAGGGATTATTCCCATGATTATTGCGTCTGGTATCGAATTAATCAATCCAAATCTTTTCATAATCTGCGCATTTTTAATTACATCCTGCGTGAGTATGTTACTAGGTACATCGCTAGGAACAGTGGGCACTATCGGTATTGTACTAATTACAATTGCCAAAGCCGGTAATCTACCTATTGATATTGTAGCAGGTGCCATTATGGCAGGCGCTTATTTAGGAGATAGAAACTCACCTCTATCCTCTAGCGCCTCTCTCGTAGCGGCTCTAACGCATACAAAAGTAAATAGTAATATACCGATTATGTTGAAAGATAGCATACCTGCTCTCATCATCAGCTGTATATTGTATCTACTCTTATCCCTATGGTTTCCACTAGACTACACTAACAGTTATCTACCAGATACGATTCATTTCGTTTTCAATATCCATTGGACATTATGGATACCAGTTCTTATCGTTATTGGTTTATTACCAACAAAGCTATCTATACGCTGGCCTATTGGTATTAGTGCACTGGCGGCAGCCATCCTCGCAGTTATCCATCAAAATTATACAGTAATGGATATGTTGCAATTTACCGTATTGGGGTTCCATCTTCCGGATTATAATCCGCTATCGGATATTATCCATGGCGGGGGGCTACAAACGATGTGGATACCAACCCTATCTATATTCATGGCTTGTTCCATTTCCGGCATGCTCGAAGGCGTTGGTTTTTGGAATGATATTCGCAGCCTATTACAACATGTATCAGGACGTGCCAAACTCTTTGCGTCGAATGTACTAATTGCATTTATTACAGGTGCTCTTGGTTGTAGTCAAGCAATTGCGGTAATCATGACACATTCGATTATGCGTACCACCTATGCAAAGGAACGCATTCATGACGAAGATGTTATGCTAGACTTTGAAAATAGCGGCATTCTTATTGCAGCCTTACAGCCCTGGAATATTGCGGCTCTCGTGCCGGTCATTATGATGGATGTCTCGCCTGCCGGTTACGTACCCTTTGCGTTCTTCTTATACTTAGTACCACTCATCTACTGGTATCGCTTGCGATGCAAGGAACAACGAATCCATTAATACATTCTATTTTTACGAAACATAGAGGAAAACTTATGATTTATACGATTACTTTCAATCCAGCATTGGATTATATCGTTCGCTTAGACCACTTAAACCCTGGCACTATCAATCGTACTGAACAAGAATATGTACTGGGTGGCGGCAAGGGCATCAATGTGTCAATCGTACTCAATAACCTAGGTATGGATACGACGGCACTTGGGTTTATCGCTGGTTTTACAGGTGACGAAATCGTGCGTCAGCTCAATGAATTTGGTGTCCGTGAAAATTTCATCCGCCTCAAAGAAGGTTTGACCCGCATTAACGTTAAGGTAAAAGCATCCGATGAAGAAACGGAAATCAACGGTCGTGGTCCTATCATCGCAGACGATGAGCTGCTCGCCTTATATGCCCAACTCGATGCATTAACAGATCAAGATACATTAATCTTGGCAGGCAGTATTCCGTCTAGCCTTCCAAGCGATATGTACGAAATCATTATGGAGCGCTTAGCCCATAAACATATTCGTATCGTCGTAGACGCAACTAAAGATTTATTAACCCGTGTATTGCCATACAAACCATTTTTAATCAAACCAAATAATCACGAATTAAGCGAAATTTTCGGACGTACATTATCTACAAAGGACGATTTAGTGGCTGCCGCTAAGGAATTACAATCCCAAGGTGCACAACATGTGCTCATCTCTATGGCTGGCGATGGTGCTATCTTGGTGTCAGCTGATGGTACAGTCTATACAAGTCCTGCACCTAAAGGGACTCTTATCAACTCCGTAGGTGCCGGCGACTCTATGGTGGCCGGTTTTATGACAGGATACCTCAATACCCAAGATTTACAACAAGCCCTCTATTGGGGCATTGCTACAGGCTCTGCTTCGGCCTTTTCGGAGAATCTAGCCACTAAGGACGATGTCCTCGCCTTGCTTAACACCATTCGTTAATTTTATTATTCATTATATATGTACAGTAAGGAGTACACACATGAAGATTACTGATTTATTAAAGCCCCAATCAATCCTGCTAAATGCATCACCAACTAACAAAGCGGATGCCATTTACACTCTAGGTGATTTAATGGATAAAGGCGGCAACCTATCTGACAAGGCAGAATACTTAGAAGCTGTCTTTGCCCGCGAAGAATCTGGTTCTACTGGCCTTGGCGACGGTATCGCCACACCACATGCTAAATCAATAGGCGTAAAAGAGGCTGGCCTTGCTGCTATGGTCGTTCCTAACGGTGTTGATTTCGAGGCCCTCGATGGACAACCATCTCGCCTATTCTTCATGATTGCAGCCCCAGAATGCGCTGCAGACACTCATGTAGAGGTATTGAGCAAATTAGCAACTATGGTAATTGATCCGGACTTCAAAAACGCTCTCATCCAAGCTGCTACAGTTGACCGTTTCTTAGAACTTATCACTGCCAAAGAAGAAGGCAACTTTGATCCATCTGTAGAAGGCTATATCAAGACGGAAGCTGAAAAAGCACCAAGCATTACCGATGCTGTCGAAGCAAAAGCTACAGAGGCTATGGAAATAGTGGTTCCTAAGGTATCTGTAGATAATCCACATTACGAAGTATTAGCTGTTACAGGCTGTCCTACCGGCATTGCTCATACATACATGGCTGCCGAATCCTTAGAACGTAAAGCTAAGGAAATGGGCATCTCTTTAAAGGTAGAAAAAAATGGTGCCTCTGGCATTAAGGATGCACTTACAGCCGAAGAAATAGAGCATGCTAAATGCATCATCGTCGCTTCTGACCGCCAAGTTGAAATGGCTCGTTTTGATGGCAAACCTATGATTCAAACGAAAGTGGCAAACGGCATTAATAAAGCAGAAGAATTATTGCGTGAAGCTATGTCTGGTACAGCACCGGTATACCATGCGTCTCAATCGGATAAAGACAGTGCTGCCTCTTCCATTGATGCGGCGGATAGTTTGGGTCGTCAAATCTACAAGCATTTGATGAATGGCGTATCTCACATGTTGCCATTCGTTATCGGCGGCGGTATCCTAATCGCTCTCGCATTCCTTTTTGACACATTTGATCCAGCTAATGCTAAAAACTTTGGTTCTGGTACACCATTATCCGCATTCCTAATGAAAATCGGCGGTGCTTCCTTCGGATTTATGTTACCAGTTCTAGCTGGCTATATCGCTATGAGTATTGCAGACCGTCCAGGTCTTGTAGCTGGTTTCGTTGGTGGGTTGTTGGCAAACCAAGGTGGCTCCGGTTTCCTCGGCGCCTTGATTGCAGGCTTTGCAGCAGGTTACTTAGTACTTTTAGTTAAGAAACTCGTATCTGGATTACCTCAAGCATTAGAAGGTACAAAACCAGTACTCTTCTACCCTGTACTAGGTGTATTGTTCATCGGCATTGCTATTACATTTATCATCAATCCACCAGTATCCGCCTTGAACGAATGGCTTATGAATTCCTTGCAAACAATGGGTACTACTAGTCGCGTATTATTAGGCCTTGTATTCGGTGCTATGATGTCTGTTGATATGGGTGGTCCTGTAAACAAAGCAGCCTATGTTATCGGCACAGGTGCTCTTGCAACTGGTGAATATGGCATCATGGCCGCTGTTATGGCTGGTGGTATGGTTCCTCCATTGGCGATTGCCCTTTGTACAACATTCTTCCCTAGTCGCTTCACAGAAGCAGAACGTAAATCTGGTATTACAAATTACATCATGGGGCTTTCCTTCATCACTGAAGGCGCTATCCCATTTGCTGCAGCTGACCCTATCCGAGTATTGCCTTCTTGCATCATCGGTGCTGGTACAGCTGGTGCATTATCCATGTTCTTTGAATGTACATTGCGTGCACCTCATGGTGGTATCTTCGTAGTGCCAACAATCGGTAACCCACTTCTTTACCTTGCATCCATTGCAATCGGTTCCGTTGTGGCTTGTATTATCTTGGCTATTGTAAAACCAAAACTCAAAAAATAATATCATCATTAGACTAATTAGTTTAATAATTATAAATAACTGACTAATAACTAATGTATGCAAAACACCCTATGTCACAATACTGACATAGGGTGTTTGTATTTATAGATTATCTAACTACATCATCATAAAATGTACCATATACCATTTTAAATATGCGATTAGCAACATGATAGCTTTCAAAATCAAAGTCCGTAGGCGTTAAGAATGTAACATTCTCATAGCCTTTAAGAGCTGGTTGTGTTGGTTTACTTTCACCATTAAGAGTGTAATCCTGTTGATTTAGTACCGTCCCTACAATACCAGATTCCATCATTTTTATATTCCATATTTCATTTAAAGAAAAATCTGGCATCCTTGTTTTTAGCTGTGGTGCCTTGGCTACCATATTAGCAAAGGAAAGGTTTAAGTCATAGTCATAACGAACCATGTATTCCCTAATTAAATCAGATGAAGGCAACACAACATATATCTTAGCCTCTATATTTTTTGTATGCGCATTTGTAGAGTTATCTCGAATAGTGCTTAATTCAATATATTTACCATCTCCACCACCTGTATCACCTTTAGATAGAATCCGGGCAAAACGACTAGTATCTTGCAACTCAGAATTGGACACAGCCTTCACGGTGTTAAAAGAAGCACACAAAACGCATACTAGTACCATAAGAAATAAAAAACGTTTCATAAGGCACCTCATTTCACTACAATGTCGTCAAAATGCTGCTGATACGCTACAGTAAACATAGCGTCTGCTACAGCAAATAAGTCTTCATCAAACCGACCACGATCTAATGGACGTAATTGATGTTCTAAAGGAACTTTACTAATAACCTCTGTACCGTCTACATTATATCGTTTCACCTCTTGTAACTCGACTTGTATCCCTGATTTATCCTGTGCAGCCTTAATCACGGCGTACATAGATGCTGATGGTTTTACAAGATTCATAGCTTGTATTAAGGACCCTAATGAGTAATTCGTATCGTACGAAGCAGTTAATTCATATTCTGTAATAGATGTACTTCGAGGAGTTTCATAAACAACATAAAAAGTACCTTTTAATTTATAGTACGGTGCTGCGTATTCTAGAGACTCTACAGAATATGTATTTAAATAACTTACCAGCTTATTTTGTATAGAACCTCCTTCATAGGGATACGATTTTTGATACACATTTTTAAATTGCGGTGAACTATTTAATTCATTAATTGAAATAGCTTGAATTTGCATGGTAAAAGTAGCCATCACTATACATGCTAATAGGAATTTTCTAAACATGTTCTCTCCTAAAAAAACAAAACTCGGATAAATTACCCAAAGCATACCATATTTTATTAAGAAATGTATACATAAGTCTAATATTCTCTCGACTTCAAATTGTCAGCATTAATACCTGTATTACCATCAATTATTATAGTAGTATTACCTTCTGCTACAGTTTTTTTCTTACCGCTATTTTTACAAATTTAGAAATAACTACATAACCAGTCTTAACCTTATTACAAATTACTTGATATACTTTATCTTCTCAACATTTAGATGATTTAGTTTCTCTTCTGTTCTCTAATCAACTATTATGCCTCTATAACATATAATTTTAAATTTAATTCTAAATTTCTAATTTCCTGTAATACCATTTTCACTTGATATAACCTATATTTTGGGAAATTGTACAATTAACCATATTTATGATAAACTATATAAATATAAATAATTTTTAAAATTATAAATTATTATTTGAAATCTAGTTCGGAGAATAATTCATGAAATCATCTAAGAAACGTCAAGTGACTGCTGCGTTTTTTGCAGCAGCAGCATTGGGTGGCGTTGCTCACGCAGCTCCGGTCCTTAACATGAATGATTTAGTAGGATGTAAGACTACTTCTGAATCAACGACAGAAACTATTAATAATGTAGCGACTCCAGTCGTACGACCAATGGATACTCAACCTACGGCACCAACTACACAGCCAACAGTGATTACTCCTCAACCAGCAGTTGCACAAAATGTACAAATACAACAAGGTGATACAGTACAATCAGCTCCAAAAGTAACGCCTATGGTCCCTCGTGTGCGCCCAGTACCAGTTCCAGATACGGCTAAAGCTTTAGAGGAACAATATAGAGCCGTTTCACAACCACAATACGTTGTTAACAAACAAACGAATACTATGATGGAGCCGACATTGGCTATGCATAGTTTAATCAATGTACAACGCAAAACTGAGCCTGTTACCGTACAAAAGCAAGTAGATGGAAAGCAACAAACACAAACAACCCAAGTACAACGCACACCTATTGTTGTACAAGAGCAATCTACAACGCCAATGGTAGTTGCCAACACGACAACGACTAAAGCAGTTGTAGCAAAACGGACATTAACCATTCGCGATCTACAACGTGCTGAACGCGAACGTCTAGCTAAATTAGCGGAAGAACAAGCTGCACAACAAGAAGCTATGCAACAACAAAGCAATGAACAAGCGCAAGCAGTGCGCCAAATGGCAGCAGAACGAGCTGCAGAAGCTCAACGTCAAGCTGCATTATTGGCTCAACAACAAGAGGCACAGCGCCAAGCTGAGTTATTAGCTCAGCAACAAGCAGCTCAACGTCAAGCTGCTATCAAAGCGGAACAAGAGCGTATTGCAGCTCAACAAGCTGAGGCTCAACGTCAAGCTGCTATCAAAGCGGAACAAGAACGCATCGCTGCTCAGCAAGCCGAGGCTCAACGCCAGGCTGCTATCAAAGCGGAACAAGAACGCATCGCTGCTCAGCAAGCTGAGGCACAACGCCAAGCCGCTATTAAAGCAGAACAAGAACGCATCGCGGCTCAGCAAGCCGAAGCCCAACGTCAAGCTGCTATTAAAGCAGAACAAGAACGTATCGCTGCTCAGCAAGCCGAAGCCCAACGTCAAGCGGCTATTAAAGCAGAACAAGAACGTATCGCGGCTCAACAGGCCGAGGCTCAACGCCAAGCCGCTATTAAAGCAGAACAAGAACGCATCGCGGCTCAGCAAGCCGAAGCCCAACGTCAAGCTGCTATTAAAGCAGAACAAGAACGTATCGCTGCTCAGCAAGCCGAAGCCCAACGTCAAGCTGCTATTAAAGCGGAACAAGAACGTATCGCTGCTGAACAAGCTGAAGCAGATGCAGAAAGAGCTCGTCTAGATGCAGCCGCAGCAAAGGCAGCTTCTGACGCTGCTGCAAAAGCCCAAGCGGAAGCAGAAGCAAAAGCTCGAGCAGAAGCAGCTGCTGAAGCTCAACGCCAAGCAGCTATTAAAGCTGAACAAGAGCGTATTGCAGCGGAACAAGCTAAAGCAGAGCAAGAAGCAAAAGCTAAGGCTCAAGCGGAAGCTGAGGCTCAGCGCCAAGCAGCTATTAAGGCTGAACAAGAGCGTATTGCAGCAGAACAAGCTAAAGCAGAACAAGAAGCAAAGGCTAAAGCCGAGGCGGAGGCTAAGGCTCAGGCCGAAGCAAAAGCTCGAGCAGAAGCTGAAGCGAAGCAAACCCAAGAGCCTAAATTACCTGAATCCTATATTAATGAGCGCAACCAGGCATCTACAAAAGGTTCTACTACAACGGGTGAAAAGAATATACTTTCACAGCCAATTGATCCACCATTACAAGCTGATACATCTGCAAAGATTACCCTCACCTTTGACATCAATAATTACGAGTCAATGACGGGTACGGTGGATAATAAAGAGATTAAATATCGCGCATTTGAATATATCCCATATGTATCAAATCCTATCGATATTGATCAGCAGTACATGAACATTTACATACCTGAAGAGTATTTCAATAATGGCACTGTAAATGGTTATAATACACAAACAGCACCAATCTTTATGCCAAATAATGTTGGCGGTTATATGCCAAGCCAACCTATGGCACCAAAGGTAGAAAATAATAAACCAAATAGTGCTCTCTATGCATTATCTAGAGGTTATGTTGTTGCATCCCCTGCTACACGAGGCCGTACAAATAAAGCATCTGATGGTAACTTCATCGGCAAAGCACCTGCAGTCATTGTAGACTTACAAGCGGCTACAGCTTATTTGCACGCTAATGATGCGACTATGCCAGGTAACGCAAAACGTATTATTACGAATGGTACTAGCGCAGGCGGTGCCGTTTCCTTATTACAAGGTGCAACAGGTAATACATCTGATTACCAACCATATCTACAAGCCCTTGGCGCTGCTACAGCATCTACTGATGTATATGCGTCCTCTGCTTATGCACCGATTACAAATCTAGATGCTGCAGATATGGCTTACGAATGGAGCTATAACGGCATCACATCATTTAACAAAGTAACTATGGGACAAGGCGAATTACCTCAAGCTAATGTAGGTGGTGCGCCAGCTCCAATCCAACGCAGTGTACAACGTGTAAACCTAACGAGTGATGATGTGGCATATTCTGATTTACTTAAGAGCCACTTCCCTGACTATGTAAATAACTTACAATTACGCGATAGAACGGGCGTCATTTTAAAACTCGATAAGAAAGGTAATGGCACATTCAAGCAATATGTAAAATCTTTCATTATCGATGCAGCTAATAAAGCTAAATCTAATGGTACTGATTTATCTCGCTATTCCTTCCTTGTATTAGATAAGAATACAGGTATGGTGAAAGATATTGATTGGGACGCTTATAATAGCTTTACTAGTCGCTCTAAAGCACCAGGTGCATTCGACTCTAGATCTAATGATTCTGGTGAAAATAGCCTATTCGGTACAAGCACTAGCGAAACTAATCACTTCACGATTACAGCAGCACTACATGATACAACGCCTAATAATGATGTATATGTAGAAAACGCTAAAATCGTTACTATGATGAACCCTATGAACTATCTTGGTTCTCCGAGTGCAACAAATGCTAAATATTATCGAATTCGCTACGGTACAGCAGACAGCAATACATCCGTTGCTATCCCATTAATCGTGGGCACTCGTGCACAAAATCTTGGATATAGTGTAGACATGGCTACACCATTTGCTGTGGATCACGCTGGCGATTACGATTTGCAAGATTTATTCAACTGGATGGATTCTATTGTAAAAAACGGTAGATAATCTATCTCGATTATAAACTTATTCCATAACGTAACAAGGCTGTAATAGCATCTATCCATGATGCTATTACAGCCTTGTTTGTTATTTTATCTTATATCGACAACAAAGGCGTACTAAACAAGCAGGACGCCTTTATTACTAGTATTATATTGAAATATTATTAATCTTCAGGGAATAATGCAGTAGACAAGTAACGTTCGCCTGTATCTGGAAGGATAACTACAATATTCTTACCTTTATTTTCAGGACGTTTTGCCAATTCTGCAGCGGCCCACAATGCAGCACCGGAGGAAATACCTACCAAGATACCTTGTGTATGACCGAAGTCTTGTGCTGTTGTGAAAGCATCTTCGTTTGCAACTTGGATAACTTCATCATAGATTTTAGTATCCAATGTTTCAGGAATAAAACCTGCACCAAGACCTTGGATTTTATGTGGGCCTGGTTTACCGTTAGATAATACAGCAGAGTCTTTAGGTTCTACAGCTACAACCTTAACATCAGGATTTTGTTCTTTCAAGAAACGACCTGTACCAGTTAATGTACCACCTGTACCAACACCAGCTACGAAAATATCTACAGCACCATCTGTGTCACCCCAGATTTCAGGGCCTGTAGTTTTATAGTGAATTGCAGGATTAGCTTGGTTTACGAACTGGCCTGCTTCTACAGCACCAGCAGTAGCTGTTACGATTTCTTTTGCTTTTGCAATCGCGCCTTTCATACCAAGTGCACCATCAGTTAATACGAGTTGTGCACCATAGCCAAGCATCAATTTACGGCGTTCGATGGACATTGTTTCAGGCATTACGATAACAACCTTATAACCAAGCGCAGCGCCTACAGCGGATAAACCAATACCTGTATTACCAGATGTAGCTTCTACAATAGTACCACCTGGTTGTAATTCACCAGATGCAACAGCAGCTTGAATGATAGCAGCTGCGATACGATCCTTTACGGAACCACCTGGGTTAAAGTATTCAAGTTTAGCTAAAATATTAGCATCAGCACCTACGCTTTCACCAAAACGAGTAGCTGCCAACAATGGTGTTTTACCAATTAATTCAACAAAAGATTTTGCGATTTTAGACATAATCAACACTCCTTATATTCGGATATTATGGATACTATAAATGGTATGTAATATATAATTATGTGCCTCTTAAATAGAGCCATCCCAATTATCATATTTTGTATCTAGTTTTGCGTATGTACCATCGATAACATCTTGTAAGGTCACACTTTCTAGATAATCGTGAATGTAATTTTGTAGCCCAGCCCAGAACCCAACAGTACGCTCATTAATAACATCATCCGCGGAAACACCTTCATCTAGAGATGAAATAATAGCCATCGATTCTTCTGTAGCCATCAAAATTTCAATGATTGTATATTCATTAGGTTTTTTAGATAAACGATAGCCGCCGTATTTACCACGAATGCTATCAACTAAACTGGCCGCTCCTAATCGAGCCACAATACCTTCTAAATATTTCTCAGATATGCCTTGTCGTTCTGCAACAGAACGTAATGACACTGGTTTTCCCTGACCTTGCTCAGCTAGATCGATGAGAACCATCAATGCATATCTTCCTTTTGTAGAAATTCTCATGTATATTGCCTTTCTTTTTAAAAGCTAGCGCCCCTTGAACAAACATTTTATATACCTCCTATGCGAATACATAAAACCTTGTACATCGCTAGGAATTAATTTTATTATAGAATACTAACTGTAAAAATGCAAGGGTTTATTTCCTACTTTGTTAAAAGGTTTTACAAATAACAGTATTTACCTATACTAAATGGATATACTACGACATACTACGACAAAAAGACCAGTCCGAAGACTGGTCTTTTTGCGTATAGTTTGTAGTTTGTTATATGAGGTTTACATTGGTGAATTGGAGAGTGTTTCACCATGTAATGGGGCTTACCGGTATCGTTGGAGATACGATCCGTGCCCAAGTATTGTCATTTGAGGAGGTTGTTGGTCTATCTAGTAATCTTAGATTTTACCTACTAGGTCAAGACCTGGTGTTAATGTATCTTTACCTGGTTTCCAACGTGCAGGGCACACTTGGTCGCCATGTTTAGCTACGAATTGAGCCGCTTGTACTTTACGAACAAGTTCTTCTGCGGAACGACCGATACCCATATCGTGAATTTCCGCTGTTCGGATAATGCCTTCTGGGTCAACTACGAATGTACCGCGGTATGCCATAGCAGATTCAGGATCGAATACATCGAAGAAATCAGCTAATTCGTGTTTCTTATCAGCCAACATGTAGTATTCGATTTTATTAATGCTTGGAGAAGCATCAGACCATGCTTTATGAACATATTCAGAATCAGTGGATACGGAGTAAACTTCGCAACCCAATTCTTTTAATTCTGCATAAGATTCTTGTACGTCTTCTAATTCAGTAGGGCATACAAATGTAAAATCTGCTGGATAGAATACGAATACAGACCATTTACCTAAAACGTCAGCGGTGCTTACTTTTACTAATTCAGGTTTCTTGAAAGCATCAAGTGTAAATTCAGGGAGTTTCTTACCAATAATAGACATTGTGTCCTCCTTTATATTTCTAAATAACGATTAATATATGTTCTATTGATGTACCTACATCAAATCTATATCTATCTTTGTCTATATAATAACACTAATCATTTAAAATAGCAAGCGTTATTTTTAAATTTATCGATATATTTTTCCAAGATTTTTCGATGTAGATAAAAAAGAAGAAAGATGCTCATTTCTGAGCATCTTTCTTCTTTTTCTTTACTACAACAGTCTTACTGCTTATAGCATAATCAAAAGCAATTAAACCTGCTAGATTAGCAATACCTCGTCGTGCTATATGCCCCGTCGTAGATTGTTCTTTACCAGATTTACCATATACAAACTGTTCTAGCTTGAGAGCAGCTAATATAAAGATACCGATAATAGATAAAATGGATCCCATTTCTGTTCTCTATTTTTTTAGTTCTAAAATTGCGTCTACAAATCCGCGGAATAATGGATGCGCATTATTTGGACGAGATTTCAATTCTGGATGTGCTTGTGTAGCAACGAAGAATGGATGGTCCTTAACTTCGATACTTTCAACAAGACGACCATCTGGAGATGTACCAGAAATAACAAGGCCTGCATCACTCAATTGTTGACGGTATTCATTGTTGAATTCATAACGATGACGATGACGTTCGTATACAAGGTCTTCACCATATACTTCACGAGCTTTTGTACCCGCTTCCAATTTACATGGGTAGATACCAAGGCGCATTGTACCACCTTTTTTATCTACATCGACTTGATCACTCATCAAGTCGATAACCTTGTATTTTGCATCTTCATCAAATTCGCTAGATGTAGCACCTTCCATGCCACATACGTTACGAGCAAATTCCATTACAGCAGATTGCATACCAAGGCATAAGCCGAGGAATGGAACCTTGTTCTCACGAACATAATTGATTGTACGGATTTTACCTTCTACGCCACGGGAACCAAAGCCACCAGGAACAACGATACCATCAATGCCTTCGAATACTTCTTTAGGATCTACAGAAATATCATCGAGTTCTTCGGAATCAATCCAACGAATGTTTACCTTAGTATCAGTTTCGATACCAGCATGGCTCAATGCTTCTGCCACGGAAAGATACGCATCGTGCAACGCTACATATTTACCTACGATAGCTACAGTAATGTCTTTGCTAGGGTTCAAGATTTTATGAACCATTTCTTTCCATGCAGTCATATCGCAAGGGCGTTCTTCAAGGCCCAATTTCTTGATAACAATATCATCAAGGCCTTGATCTTGCATCATCAATGGTACTTCATAGATGGAGTCACAAGTTTGGTTTTCAATTACAGCGGCTGGCTCTACGTCACAGAACAATGCCAATTTTTCCTTCATTTCGTCGGAAATGTGTTTTTCACTGCGGCATACCAAGATGTCTGGTTGAATACCAATACCGCGCAATTCTTTTACGCTATGTTGGGTAGGTTTTGTTTTTAATTCACCGGCTGCATTGATGTACGGTACCAATGTAACGTGAATATACAATACATCGTTACGACCTACATCTTTTTTAACTTGGCGAATTGCTTCCATGAATGGCAAGCTTTCAATATCGCCAACAGTACCACCGATTTCAGTGATAACTACATCGGCATTATCTTCTTTACCTACGCGGTATACGTTTTGTTTAATTTCATTTGTCACATGAGGAATAACTTGAACAGTGCTACCTAAATAGTCACCCTTACGTTCCTTATTGATAACAGACCAATACACCTTACCAGCAGTAATATTGGAACGTTTACTAAGATTAATATCAATAAAGCGTTCATAGTGGCCCAAGTCCAAGTCTGTTTCAGCACCATCATCGGTTACAAATACTTCGCCATGTTGGTAAGGACTCATTGTACCAGGATCAATATTGATATATGGGTCAAATTTTTGAATGGTTACATTAAAACCACGGTTTTTCAATAATCGGCCCAAAGATGCAGCTGTAATCCCTTTTCCCAAGGAAGAAACTACGCCGCCTGTTACGAAAATATACTTAGTTGCCATGATGCCTCCCACCTATTACATTTTTTCCGGAGCGGAAATACCTAAAATACCCAAGCCTTGACGAAGTACGAGGGCAATCGCTGTGATTAACCCAAGACGAGCTTGTTGCAACGCTGGATCTACGCCAATGATACGACCTTGACGATAGAAGGAGTGGAACATGCTTGCCAAATCGTATAAGTAACGAGCAATACGATGAGGTGCACGATGTTCAGCAGATTGAACAACCTCTTCTGGATATTCAGCTAATTTCTTAATTAATTCTAATTCCATTTCACTTGTAAGTGTTGTGAAATCAGTTTCACTATAATCACCAAATGCAATGCCCGCTTCACGCACTTGGTTATAAATGCTGTGAATACGCGCATGAGCATATTGAATATAATACACTGGGTTATCATTGCTACGAGATTTTGCCAAGTTGATATCAAAATCAAGTTGACTGTCTAGAGAACGCATCAAGAAGAAGTAACGAGATGCATCTACACCAACCTCTTCAATCAATTCATCTAATGTAACGCTATCGCCACTACGTTTAGACAATTTAACGAGTTTGCCATCACGGAATAACGCTACCATTTGTAATAACAATACAGTTAATTTATCTGGGTCGTAACCAAAAGCCGCCATAGCCGCTTTTACACGGCATACATAACCATGATGGTCAGCGCCCCAAATGTCGATCATTTCTTTAAAGCCACGATCATATTTATTGCGATGGTATGCAATATCTGCTGCCAAATATGTAGGCACACCATTGTCACGGATGACAACGCGGTCTTTATCATCGCCATAATCTGTGGATTTTAACCACAAAGCGCCATTCTTTTCATACACCTTGCCAAGAGCTTTCAAAGCCTCTACGGAGTGGTGAATTTCTTCTGTTTCATGAACGGTACGTTCAGAGAACCAATTATCAAAGGTAACGCGGAAATTGCGTAATGTTTCTTCTAAACGAGCTAATTTTTCTTTCAAGCCCTCTTCTTTGAACAAAGCTACACGATCAGCTTCGTTCATATCATTTAATGTATCAAAGCCTTCGCGTTCCGCAATTGCTTTCGCTGTTTCGATAATATCAGGACCACGATAACCGTTTTCAGGGAACACAAGAGCCCCTTCTGGAACATCGAATTCTGGCATGGAACCATCTTCATTGCGTTTAGGTGGGAATACCAATGTAGCACCTTGTAACTCTTGGAAACGGTACTCGATGGAAATCGCCATATTGTCGATTTGGTTACCCGCATCATTAATATAGTACTCAGATTGTACATTGTAACCTGCTGCACGCAACAAGTTTACAAGTGCACTACCATAAGCAGCGCCACGACCATGACCTACGTGCAAAGGGCCTGTTGGGTTCGCACTTACGTATTCTACTTGAATTGTATCGCGAGCACGCAATGGTTGCACACCATATTGATTACCAGCATTCAAGATAGCTTTCAACGTATCATACACCATATCGGATTTTAAGAAGAAGTTGATAAAACCAGCGCCAGCTACTTCAGCACGTTCAAGCCAATCAAAATCCATATGACTGATTAATGCCTCTGCAATAGCCCGAGGGTTTTGACGAGCCACACGTGCGGATTGCATGGCAATGTTCGTAGAAAAATCGCCGAATTCCTTTTGAGGTGGCACTTCTAGAACGATTTCTGGATATTCCCCAGCTGGCAAACCACCACTATTAATCGTTTCTTGTAATGCCTGTTCAATCCCCGATTTCAGGATTTCCTTCATGTCCATGCTCTGTATCCTCCCGCACGTCTATATCTAACTGATTATAAAATTGCCATTCACCTTCTATGGAAATATCATATCCTAAATGAACACGACCCGTTCCATTGTGAAAGTCTACTGTTAATTCATGTGTTTTTACGGCCATGTGAAGATCGCCTAATGGCGTTTCATATGTGGACTGGCGTTTCTCACCGCGAATGTATTGATGCCGCATATTGACAGCACCAGTACGCAAAAGAACAATGGAATCTTCATAAATCTTGATGGTCGTCTTAACCCCTTCAAGACCTGTTACGCTCGATTCTTCATAGCGAATATATTGGACTCCGTTCTTTTCATGCGAAGTACCTGGAGAAATTAATTCCACCACAGTATCCTGCCCATCTATGTCTCGTTGTACACTTTTTACGGATACTAGAACCCGTTTCATGTTTTTCTCCTCCATGGTCATAACATATCAATATATTATAGCACAAACAAGGGTCGTTTTGAATGTTTTGTACATCCTATTTCAATAGATTTATACGTTCTATTTCACCGTTCTCACCTGATGCAATAAGGAGCAATTTTTGCGCTCTATTGAGATGTTTAATAGCATATTCTCGCGATTGTGCCTCTTGTTTACTTTGAAAGCTTTCATGATACACCAAATACACCGGTCTACGACATTTTGTGTACTTAGCTCCACCTTTAATAACGCCATTATGAGCATCCATCCGTTTTTTTAAATCCGTTGTCCACCCGCAATACAAGCTTTCATCAGCACATCGCACAATATACGTGAAAAATTGTTCATGATCCATCTTATTTACTAGCATCATCCTTAATCGGTTCAATAGTTATGGAATTAATGGTCACAGGATCAACAGGCTTATCATTTTTATCCGTTTTTACCTTACCAATTTTTTCAACCACATCCATTCCTTGTACGACTACGCCAAAGATGGTGTGTTTATTATCGAGATGAGGGGTAGGTCCCAAGGTAATAAAAAACTGAGAACCACCTGTGTTCGGTCCACGATTTGCCATCGCAAGAACACCCATTTTATTGAAATGAAGGTCATTAGAAAATTCATCTGGAATTTCATAACCAGGACCACCTGCACCTGTGCCTGTTGGGTCGCCACCTTGAATCATAAATCCATCGATAACACGATGGAACGTAACGCCATTATAAAAGCCTTTTTTAACAAGGTAATCAAAGTTTTTAACGGTAATCGGCGCTTTAGAACCATAGAGGCGAATTTTAATTTGCCCATAATTTGTATCAAAAATCGCATATTCATCAGCAATCGGTGCATTTGTAAAATTAGGCATCTTATTAACAGTTTCAGCTTGCGCAACCGGTGTAAGTGTTTTATCTGCACTATTATTGCCACACGCTGCAGTTACTACCATCATGCCCCCCAACAGAGCACAGCCTAATATTCTTTTAACATTCATGATAATCCCTCACAAAATATAGTATTTCCCCAAATTATATATACATAGAAAAACCGCTCAACCCGTGAGCGGCTCTTTATTAGTATATCATGTTTTCACTATGAATTTCTTTAAAATTCTATAAATTTTCCAATCAAAAAAAGCTTATATTAGCCCTCAATCAATCCAACCAAAGTGTTTGCACGCATTATAAATGCCATCTTTATCACAGTCAGTTGTAACATAATCGGCCTCTAATTTAAGTTCCGGACGAGCATTTCCCATGGCAATATTTAACCATTCCGGTCTAAACATGGACAAATCATTATAGCCATCACCAAAAACGACAACTTGATTTGGCTTCATGTCGAAATGTCCGATCATATTGCGAACGCCCAATGCTTTTTCCATCGGTTCATATAAGACGCAACCATCTCCATACCGAATAAGCTTGTGCGTCATATGCTCAATATCTTTTTCCTCTTCTTCGCCATCCTTGAAAAATACATAGATTTTATAGAAATCTTCTACACTGTGAAAGTCGAATTCTGGATCTACCACAGTTTTAAAAACATCCCAATCAGGGTGCCATTCTAGTATTTCTTTATATGGTGTAATGCGCCCCAATTTATTGCGGTCTGTTACGGCCCATGGAATATGTTTCGATTCTAAATATTCTAAATATTGAATACACATATCTCGATTCATGCCAATCATAGATACCAATTTTCCATCTATGGTTATACTATGGCCACCATCAGCAACTACATTCGTAATTCTAGCTTGCTCTGCAAAACGCATGGCATCGACTTGTATCCTCCCCGTTGCAATTGAAACTAGATGTCCACGACGTTGCAACTCATCTATACAATATTGAGCACTATCTGGTATTTTTCCTTCAGGCCACACGGCCAATGTATTATCGATATCAAAAAAGAAAAATTTTCGTTCCACAAGTCCTCTCCTATCTATCTGCCGCTATATAAGCTCATATACAAACTATTATTAGCTCCATCGAATACTATTCATCTCGTCCACTCATTAACTGAAAGCGCTTTTGCTGTTTCACATCAGGATATTTAGCTCGATCCACATCACTACAAAACATGTCTAAGGGACGCACATACAAATCACGTTCATCATATAGTTTTTGATATACCACCAATTTTTCACCCGTTTCAGAATGTGTAGCCACATCTAATACGTAATAATACATACCCTTGAAATGACGATACAAACCACCTTTTACGATTTCGTTCATAACTACCTCTACTTATTAAAAACGATCTTTCATTTCTTATTAAATATTATACTAGGAAAGGCTATTTGAAAAAAGATTTTATTACTATAAATAAAAGACTCGCATCCCCCTTTTCTTCCACTGTAATTCTTCTAAGAAGAACTGACCAATAAAGTAGAAAAAGAGAATGCGAGTAATAGTATAAATTTATTTAGTTGTATCTGAAGCCAAACCCTTATGGATAAGACCTATGATAAAGCCGAGAATAGCGAAGCTCAACCAGCCCATGCCGACACCTTGGAATGGAATGTATTGAGTGAATAAACTTTCAATAGCATCAGGTGCCCAACCAGCTGTTTCTAAACCACTCATCAAGGCAGAAATCATTGTTAGGCCAATGGTCCAGCAGTATACGCAACGGCGTCCACCAAACAAATTATTTCCCAATGCCAACAGTACAATTACGATGGTTAACGGATAGAGTAACATTAGTACCGGAATAGCGGCACTAATAATTGTTTTCAATCCGAAAAGTCCTAATATAAAGGCTGCTACAGAGAAAATAACTACGTACAACTTATAGCTAATTTTACTATATAACTTATTAAAATAAGCACTACAAGAAGTAATAAGACCAATGCTCGTGCTCAAGCAAGCTAATAGAACAATGATTGCCAAAATAATTTGACCAACTCCACCAAAGAGGAATTCAGCACTTGCTGTTAAGACAGGTGCGCCGGTATCAAACAAGCCAAATCGTTCTACGCTTGTAGCGCCGATGTTCGCAATGAATATATACACAATACCGAGTAATGCAACCGCAATAGCGCCTACCTCCATCACGGTTTTCGTAATGACGTCCCGAGATGTAGCACCGGTAAGACGTACAAAATCGATTACGAGAATAGCAAATACCACAGAAGCCAATGCATCCATCGTATTATATCCATCAAGGAAGCCTTGTCGTATCGCTGCACCAATTGTTGCATAATTTTCTTGTGGTACTGTATAAGGCCCAATAGGCGTAATAAAAGATTTAACAATAAGCAATAAAATGACGAGTAATAAAGCAGGTGTCAATATATTACCTATACGATTGACAAGCTTTTGAGGACTAATCGATAGCCACAAGGAAATGCCAAAGAATATAGCAAGAAATAACGGTTGCATATCCATGGTTATGCCCTGCATAAATGGCTTAATTGCAATTTCATAGGCTACAGTACCGGTTCTTGGTGTTGCGAACATAGGACCAATGCTCAAATATAGTGCCACTGTATAAATAAGTCCATATATTGGATGTACACGACTCGCTAATTCCTCAACGTCTTTACATCCAGAATAGCCCATGGCCATAACACCAAGTAATGGTAAACCTACGCCGGTTAATACAAAACCAGCCAATGCCCATCCTACATTAGACCCTGCGTGTTGACCTAATGCGGCCGGAAAAATAAGATTTCCCGCACCAAAGAATAGGGCGAATAACATCATGCCTATGGCTAAATAGGCGCGCAGTGATAGATTTTCTTTTCCATCCATAAGGTTATCTCCCTTCATACTACACTATCATATTAGATAACATTATATATGATATGGTACTCCGGTTCAACAATAAAAACGAATTATATCGAACTTTCATTACATCTTACGAAGATTAACTTGTACGTCGTAGAATGTACTTCCCCATGCTTCATCAGTCGGTCTAGATGCAGTTATAGCATTAATTCCAACCTTAGCGTCACTGGACTGAGATTGCCACCATACGCCAAGGGTCACAAGTGTACCTCGTTGTACCGTATCATCTAGATATACTTTAATACGAACAGCCCCTCGATTATTATAAATCTCTACAGCATCACTATTATTAATGTTATATAACGCAGCATCATCTGGATGCATACGTAATTTCATCAATTCAGGGTCATCAAATTCCAATTCACAAAAACTAGAATCTAATATGCGTATATCATTACCAATAATCAACCAGAATGGTTCATCATCGCCATAGGGTTCTGTATAGGTAATCAACGGAATCGATTCTCGAGGATTTAAGATTTCGATTTTGCCTGACGGCGTTTTAAAATCCATCTTATAATTGTCTGGCAATGCTACTTCAACCAAGTCGCCACGTAAAATGGCATCTTGTTCGTCTTGTGAAAGTTTAGTCGAATTGCGAACCATATGCTCAATTAGTTCTCGTTCTGTCATGGCAAAGAAAGGATCATTTAAGCCCATACGCTGAGCAAGTTCAGAAATAACTCGCCAATTAGATTTCGATTCACCAACCGGAGGAATAGCTTGGTAACTAGCCGCAATTGTATAGTGTCCATAAGAATTAAAGATATCATCGGATTCAGCAGAGCTCGTGGCTGGTAAGATAATATCTGCATATGCACATGTATCTGTAAAGAAGCGTTCATGCACAACGGTAAATAAATCATCTCTCATAAGACCTTGTCTAACGAAATTTTGATTTGGTGCCGTTATAGCCGGATTTGATGAAAAGATATATAGACTGTGAACGGGCACTCCGCCACTAGTATCCTCTAATCCATGCTCTAGAAGTGCTTTAGGATTTGTCAACAAATCCCCTAATAATATCATCGGCATCATCCGTTTAGACGGCGTTGGTGTATTAGGTTGTTGCATAAATGATTTATTAAAATATTGGCTACTACTAGAACTAGATAATAAGCCACCACCTGAATATTGCCATGCACCTACCACAGCCGGGAGTGCATTGATACACCGGCAACTCATTGCACCATTGCCATAGCGGGATACACCACTACCAAGACGAATAAATGGAGCCTTTGCTTTTGCATAAGCATGAGCTAATTCTTCTATGATTTCAACCGGTACACCACATATAGAGGAAACATATTCTGGGGTAAATTTAGGCAATACATCTCGTACTAGCTCATCATAACCTTGCACATATGCTTGAATAAATGCAATATCCTCAAGACCATCCCGATGTATGATATGCATCATCCCAAGAGCCAACGCACCATCAGAACCAGGTTTTACATACACATGATGTGTTCCTTGATCATAGGTATATGTTTTATGGGTGTCTATAACCCATACAGAAGCGCCGTTTCGTTTTGCTACATTCACATCGTGTAATATATGTACATCTGTGGCCGTCGCATTAAGACTCCATAATATGATCAAATCACTATATTGTGCTTCTTGTGGTTTTATGGCAATTGTATCTCCATAGACGGACTTAAACGCTGCCTGTTTTGCAGGAGAACAAATCCCTCTATCTTGACTAGTAGCACCAATACAACGGAAGAAATAATCCGCTGCAGGGCTATTTACAGCCCCCATAGTCCCCGCATAGGAATAACGAAGAATACTTTCACTACCATAGGTATCAATAGTATGTTTAAAGTTTTCTACAATTCGTTCTAAGGCCTCGTCCCATGAAATGGATGTAAATTGATCTGGACCAATACCTTTTTTACCAATTCGACGTAATGGTGTCGTCAAACGTTTTGGGGAATGAATAATGCGCTCATAATGAGCCATCTTAGGACATAGTGTACCTCGTGTGAAAGCGTGTTCTCTATTACCACGAACCTTTATTACTTTATTGTCATCTACTGTAAGTATAAGCCCACAAGCATCTGGGCAGTCATAAGGACATACGCTCTTATATTCTTTCATATAAGCACCTCGCTTATCATCGTATTTATAGCAGTAATTTTATATGTATATGTATATGTATATTTATAGTATCATACATATACCACTATATCTGTAATAAAATTAACAAATATCGATATTTTTCAAACTTTGTATCAATGAATACATTGTATATCAATGCATATAGCAAAACTACTTATCAAAATAAGTATGTGACGTTATAACTTTTATTAATGTACACCATGTAGATACATAATAAATATCGATACTTTTCAGTATTTATTTATAGTTTCTCCCCTACAATACAAACAGATGAGCAACGCATAAAAGTACCATTTTTTACGTTCAGGAATGTATCTATTACCAAAAGTCATAATTTGTAATTTCAAGGTATTATCGATTATTTCAGTACTTTTTGTTAACCTGTGTGATAAATTTCACGTAAGTTATGCAAATTATGTAATGCATTAAGTTATGTAAAACTATTCAATAACTCAACTTTGTGTGCTATACTGACATTGTCATTTGAGAGGATATAGAACTCACCGGACATCATATCACATTCATTGATATACCGGAGTGGAGTCAACTATATCAGGTCATATTTTCTGAAAAGAGGTTTTAACAATGGCAGAAGCTAAAAACACTGTACTTTTCCCTTATGAAACACTTCACAAACTTTGCATGGACGCTTTCCAAAAATTCGGTTTTTCCGAAAAAGAAGCTGACATCATTCAAGACGTACTTTTGACTTCCGACTTATTCGGTATCCAAAGTCATGGTATGCAACGTATGGTACGTTACCACAAAGGTATCTCCAACGGCTTGATTAAAATCGATGCAAAACCTGAAATCGTAAAAGAAACTCCAATCTCCGCAGTTATCGACGGTCATGACGGCATGGGCCAATTATTGGGTCACAAAGCTATGGAAATGGCTATCGAAAAAGCTAAAAAATCCGGTGTTGGTATCGTATCCGTACGCAACTCCAACCACTATGGTATCGCTGGTTACTATGCTAAAATGGCATCCGACCAAGGCTTAATCGGTTTCTCTTGTACAAACTCCGAAGCAATCATGGTTCCTGTATATGCTCGTAAAGCTATGCTTGGTTCCAACCCTATCGCTTGGACTGTACCAGCTGATCCTGTTGACTTCTTCTTCGATTGCTCCACTACAGTAGTAACTCGTGGTAAACTTGAAATGTACAACAAAATGGGCAAAGCTACTCCAGATGGCTGGGCTGTTAACAAAGACGGCGTTCCTTCCACTGACGCAGCTGAAGTATTGGGTAACATTTCCCGTCATGAAGGCGGCGGTATCCTTCCTTTAGGTGGTGCTACAGAAGTTCTTGGCGGTCACAAAGGTTATGGTAACGGCATGATTGCTGAATTGTTCTCCTCCATCCTTTCCCAAGGTGGTACTTCCAATAAATGTATGGTTGGCGGCAAATCCAATATCTGCCACGGCTTCATGGCTATCAACCCTGAATTCTTCGGTGACCCAGCTGAAATCAAAAAACACTTCTCTCAATTCTTACAAGAATTACGTGAAGCTCCTAAAGCTCAAGGTCAAGACCGCATCTATACTCATGGCGAAAAAGAACATGAATCTGTTTCTAGAGTTAAAGCTGAAGGCATCCCTGTACTTAACGGTACAATGCTTGAAGTTCAAGATCTTTGCAATGAATTAGGTTTAGACTTCAAATCCTACTTCGGCGATTATGTACCAGAAGCTCCTGCTACAATGTTCAAAGGTAACTACTAATATCTAAATTAGTGTTGGCCCTAACACGGACATGTAGTTAGTACAGAGGGGGACATAAACACTGTTTATGTCCCCTCTCTTATATTTTTTTAACCTCATAGGCTATGAGGTTAAAAAATTTTAAGAGATATATCACTTTTTCTGATAAGTATATCTGTTATTTTATTGTAATCTTTTATTATTACTGAACTTTTACAACTTAATATAATAGCGATTTACTTATCAATTAAATTGATTATTGCTACATCGTCCTGTTAAGCATATATTTTTATTTTTCTTGAAAGGATGATATTTAGAAATGAGTGCTTTCACCGTTCTATTAGCGCTAGCTCCAATCATTTGGTTGATCGTAGCGTTATCCATCTTGAAATTACCTGCATGGCAAGCAACAAGTGTTGCTGCAATTGGTTCTTTCATCATCGCTATTACAGCATTCCAATCCGACCCATTTATTATGGTCACTGGTGCCCTTGAAGGTGCCGCATTGGCAATTTGGCCTATCCTATTAGTTATTACAGCGGCTATCTTCGTTTACAACTTGGTAGTACATACGAAAGCTATGGAAACTATTAAAACCATGCTTTCCTCTGTAACATCTGATACTCGTGTACTTGCATTATTACTTGCATGGGGCTTCGGTGCTTTCATGGAAGGTATGGCTGGCTTTGGTACAGCCGTTGCAATTCCTGCAGCTATGATGGTTGCCGTAGGTTTCGACCCACTAAAATCTATCATCGCATGTCTCGTTGCAAACTCCGTACCAACAACATTCGGCTCCATTGGTATCCCAACAACTACATTGGCTTCCTTAACTAGCCTTGATCCTAGCCATTTAGGTACATTCATTTCCGTACAATTATTCTTACTTAACCTTATCGCTCCTTTCTTCGTAGTTATGATTATCGGTGGCGGTATCAAAGCGTTAAAAGGCGTATTCCTTGTAACATTGCTTTCCGGTTTAGCATTGGCTATTCCTGAAACTATAATCAATGCCGTAATGGGTCCTGAATTATCCGTAATTTCTGCATCCATCGTAATCATGGCAGTGATCATCGCTTGTGCAAAAATTATGCCTCCTAATGATCCTCAATACGCAGTTAAACAAACTGGCGAAGTTCCTAAAGTATCTGGTGGCGAAGGTCTTATTGCGGCAATGCCATTCATTTTAATCTTCGTATTATTGTTATTAACTTCTAAATTATTCCCTGCAATTAATGGTCCTCTTGCATCCATTAAAACATCTGTACCTATTTACCAAGGTCCTGGTGCAAAACCTTACACATTCGTATGGATTGCAACACCTGGTATCATGATTTTCATCGCTGGTATCGTTGGTGGTTTCATCCAAAAAGCAAAAGCTGGTGAAATCTTCGGTACATTGGGTTCCACAGTTAAAAACTTGAAGTTCACATACCTTACAATCATCACAGTTGTTATGACTGCTAAATTGATGACATACTCCGGTATGACTGCAGACATCGCGAAAGCAATGGTTGCAGGTACAGGTTCCTTGTATCCTCTATTCGCTCCTATCGTAGGTGCATTGGGTGCGTTCTTAACAGGTTCCGGTACAAACTCCAACGTATTGTTTGGACCACTTCAAATCGCAGCAGCTCAAGGCTTAAACCCTGTTGGTTATGAAGATCTTGGCTTCTGGTTAGCAGCTGTCAACTCCGGTGCAGCTGGTATCGGCAAAATGTTGTCCCCTCAATCCATCGCAATTTCTATTGGTGCCGTAGGTCCTGCTTTGAAAGCATACTTAGAAAACCACAAAGAAATCAATGCGGAAGAAGCTCACAACTTAGAACATGAAATCGAAGCAAGTGTTATCATGAACAGCGCGTTCAAATACTTCATCATCTTCATCATCATGCATGGTTGTATCTCCTTCTTCGGTCAACATTTCATCCATGAAATTCACCACATGTTCTTCTAAGAATTGGTAACATAAAAGAACAGCTCATTCGTGAGCTGTTCTTTTTATTTTCAAATGCTAATAAGCAATATCCCTGTTACTCATACATAAATCTATAGCTTTTTCTCAATAATCATGTTACAATACACCTTGTTAAATAGATAAAATCAAATGCAGTCTGCGAAGTGCGATTCGCAGGCTTTTATTTTTCCCTTTTTAATATAGGAGATTTTATGGAGTCTACAAAGAAAATTTCTTTATTCATTGTCGTATTTCTGGGGCTTCTTACGGCTATCACACCACTAGGTACTGATTTATATTTACCAGCATTACCAATCATGCCTCATGAACTTAATACAAATGCGTCCCTCATTCAGATGACAATTGGTATTATGACTTTTGGTATCGCTATTGGCCAATTAATTGGCGGTCCTCTTAGTGACTCATTTGGGCGAAAAAAACCACTTATCATTGGCAATATCCTCTGTGTAATCGCCAGTATACTCTGTGCTATTGCGCCCAATATTGAGATTTTACTAGTTGCACGATTTTTACAAGGCTTAACAGGTTCTATCGGCGTTGTTATTGCTAAGGCCATCTCCCGAGATTTTGCATCTGGCAAGGAATTAATGCGACTCATGTCTCTACTCATGCTCGTCAACGGATTAGCTCCTGTTATTGCACCACTTATAGGTGGTCAGCTTTTATTATTTTCTACATGGCGCTTTATTTTTATTGTCCTCGCCGTTTTCTCTGCCGTGTTGCTTATGGGCTCTTTCTTTTTTACTGAAAGCCTACCACCAGAAAAGCGTATTTCCGGTGGTATAGCAACAGCATTCAAAAACTACGGTGCTCTACTAAAAGATGGTTCTTTCTTAGGCCAGACTCTAGTTCAGCTATTCGCCTTTGGTAGTTTCTTTGCCTATATTTCAGGTTCATCCTTTGTATATCAAAATATATTCAATTTATCTGCCCAAGAGTTTAGTTATATGTTCGGTATTAATAGTTGCGGTATTATCCTCGCTAGCGTAATCAGTGCCAAAGTAAGTAATGTTGTAAAAATTAAAACCATTTTACATACCAGTCTATTGCAATTAACGATTGGCTCTATCCTATTCCTTTGTGCGATGTATTTTAATTGGTCCTTTATTGTAACTAGTCTCATTCTGTTCTTTACAGTTTGTACCGTATCTGTATTTGGATCAACAGGTTTCTCTATGGCAATGGCGAAATATGGACACCAAGCAGGTAGCGCCTCTGCTATTTTAGGATTCGCAGGCATGTTTTCAGCTGGGTTCGTATCGCCATTGGTTGGTATTGGTGGAAGTCATACTGGCATTCCTATGGGGATTGTTATGGTTGTATGTGCTGTATTAGCATTAGTATGCTTCTATACCATGATTAAAGAAGATTAATTAATTTCATAAAGAAAGCGTCCCTAGTGATATGCACTCCTTTTACTGGACAACCAGTAAAAGGGATATATATCAGGGACGCTTTTTTCTATATATGGTGATTATATAATTGACGATTACATTATCATTCAAACATTGTTGCTAACAACAACTTCAATCGGTTTGCTTGGTTTACCGCACTGGAACCTGGGTCATAATCGATAGCTGCAATACGCACATCAGGATATGCCTCAGATAATGTTTTTACCATGCCTTTACCACTAACGTGGTTAGGTAAGCAGCCAAATGGTTGCAAGCAAACTACTTGTTTTGCACCTTTTTCGATAAGATCAATCATATCGCCTGTAAGGAACCAACCTTCACCGCATTGGTTACCAAGGTCAATATAATGAGCCGCTTCTTTTGCAACCTTCGTCATCCGTTGCAATGGATCAAAATGCTTAGATGCCGCAACGGCTTTTGCATATGGCAAGCGGTATAATTCTAACGCTTCTCGAGCCAAGGAACCAAAGAATCCAGAAAGCCAGGTGCCATCTAAGTGTTTAGCACGATATGTACTATCCATAGCACAGTACAAGAAGAAGTCTAGTAGACCAGAGGTTACAACCTCACCGCCTTCTTTTTCTATAAGTTCATTGATGTGGTTGTTCGCACTTGGATGGAATTTAACGTAGATTTCACCTACTACGCCAACACGAGGTTTCGGCTTGGATTTATCGACTGGTAAATTGTCAAAATCTTCAATGATGTTCTTAATATATTTACTATATTGGAATATATTAGCTTTTGTAATACGTTCCCGTAATTTTTTAACCCAATAATCGCACAATGCATCTGCAGATCCTGGATTAATTTCATAAGGGCGCGTAGCCAATACACATTGCATCAACGCATCTCCGTATACTACGGCTTGAATCATGCGATGTAAGAAGGATTTAGTCAACTTAAATCCTGGTTGACGTTCCATATCACTCGCATTAAGTGACAAGATTGGAACTTGTTTCATATCTGCATCGATGAGGGCTTTACGCAAATAGCCAATATAGTTGGTAGCACGACAACCACCACCGGTTTGAGAGATGATAACAGCCGTTTTATTAATATCATATTTACCGGACAATAAGGCGCTCATCAATTGGCCTACAACGATGATAGCAGGATAACATGCATCATTATTGATATACTTTAGACCGATTTCTACATCTTCACGAGTTGGAGCAGGTAACATATCAAAGTCATAACCTTCAGACTTAAGCACCGGTTCCAATAATTGGAAATGAAGAGGTGACATTTGAGGCACCAAAATCTTGTATGTCTTACGCATTTCTTCGGTAAAGACAACGCGTTCATAATCATAGGCTGGTGTGTCATCAACCACAGTCTCTACAGGAGCTTCTGGATTGTGATGTTTACGCATACTCCGTTCCATTACGGATTGCAAAGAACGCAAGCGAATCGTAACAGCACCTAAGTTCGTACCTTCATCGATTTTGAGCAATGTATGGATTTTATGCTTTGCAGATAAGATATCTTTTACTTGATCTGCCACAATAGAATCAAGGCCACAACCGAAGGAGTTCAACTCAACAATTTGGAATCCTTCTGTACGACTTACAAATTCAGCTGCATGATATAGACGACTATGGTAAGACCATTGGTCTACAACGCGAAGATGTTTAATATCCTTACCTAATGGCGCTACACCATCTTCGGTAAGAACCGCCATACCAAGAGACGTAATGAGCTCAGGAATACCATGATTAATACCGGAATCTAAGTGGTATGGACGACCGGCCAATACGATGGTAGGCACTTGTTCGGCTACGAGACGAGATACAGTTTTCTTTGTCATCTCGCGATAGTCAGCCTTACATTTTTCTTGTTCAACCCAAGCGGTCTCAACGGCATTAGAAATTTCAGATTTAGAGAATGGCAAGTCTTTTAAGGCTTTCACCAAAGCAGGCACCAAAGATTTCTTATCTGCTAATGGTAAGAATGGTGCATAAAACGGTGTTTTTCCCATCACATCTTGCATATTATTGCGAATCAATTCTGGATAGGAAATAACCATAGGGCAATGATAGTTATTGTCGCGGCTAAATTCCTTCGGACCATGTTGAATACATGGATACCAGATTAAATCGACCTGTGCTTGTGAAAGGTCGCGGATATGGCCATGAACGGCCTTAGCAGGATAACATGCGGTATCAGAAGGAATGGTATCAATCGCCTTATTATATTGATCCTTCGTCGTATAATCTGACAATACCACTTCGCAGCCCAATTGATTGAAGAATGTAAACCAGAATGGAAAATCTTCGTACATATTGAGGACGCGAGGAATACCGATACGCAATTTACCTTCAAACTCAGAAATATTTTTCTTGAGATAGTAATCAAAATAACGACGCAATTTTACGTCTACCATATTGGGAACAGGCTTATGTTTCTCTTGAATCATATCACCTGCACCACGGTCGCAACGATTGCCTGTTACATAGGTACGACCGTCAGAGAATGCATTGATGGTAAGCATGCAATTATTGGAGCACAATCCACAATTGCGCATGGATGTAGATACTTGTAAGGATTTCAAGCCATCACTATCAAGCAATGTACTATGTTGATTTTGTAACTCTTCTGCCGCTTCAGAAGCGAGCAACGCCATACCATATGCACCCATCAAGCCGGATACATCAGGGCGAATGACTTCGACGCCCATCAATTTTTCAAAGGCACGAAGCACCGCTTCATTATAGAATGTACCGCCTTGTACGACGATGTGGTCACCTAACTCCTTAGGGTCTTTTACCTTAAGTACCTTGTACAATGCATTTTTAATAACAGAGTACGCAAGGCCAGCGGCAATATCCGGTACAGTAGCACCTTCTTTTTGCGCTTGTTTTACCTTGGAGTTCATAAATACGGTACAACGGGAACCCAAGTCGATTGGCATAGGTGCCAACAAACCTTCCTTAGCAAATTGCTCAATCGGCAAACGCAAGGATGTAGCAAATGTATCGATGAAAGAACCACAACCAGAGGAGCAGGCTTCATTCAATACGATGTCTTCGATATAGCCATCGCGTACCTTTGTGCACTTCATATCTTGACCGCCAATATCCAAGATAAAGGATACGTCAGGGCAGAAGAATTGAGCAGCGCGATAATGGGCAATTGTTTCTACTTCCCCAATATCGATACCAAGCGCGCGTTTCAAAAACGCTTCGCCATAACCGGTTACACCGGAATGAGCGATGTAAGCCCCTTTTGGCAATAAGCTATAGATTTTCTCAATGAGTTCTTGGGATTTTTCTAATGGTTTACCATGATTTGGGCCATAGTGAGAGAAGATGATTTCATTCTTGCTATTGATCAACACGACTTTCAACGTCGTGGAGCCCGCATCAATACCGAGGTAGCATGGACCTTCAGCATCTTTAATATCACCTTTCGGTGTTACCGCCTTAGCATGACGTGCACGGAATTCTTCTAATTCCGCTTCATTTCTAAATAGCGGATCAACACGATCGGTTGCTTCCATTGGTACACCAATAAGCGCACCGATTTCCTTCGTCAATTCACCTACTGTAATATCACGGCATTCATCATTCATGAGAGCTGCGCCTAGGGCAATAAACAACTCACCATTTTCAGGGATGATACGATGTGCTTCATCGAGTTCTAAGGTGTCACAGAAGCATTGACGTAATTCGGATAAGAATGTTAATGGACCACCAAGGAAGGCTACATTCCCTTCGATTTTATGACCACATGCAAGGCCTGCAATCGTTTGGTTAACGATAGCTTGGAATACGGACTTTGCAATATTTTCATGAGATGCGCCTTGGTTTAGCAATGCTTGAACGTCTGTTTTCGCAAATACGCCACAACGAGCGGCAATTGGATAAATAGTATCCGCATTCATCGCCAATTGATTAAGGCCGGATGCATCAGTTTGTAATAATGTTGCCATTTGATCTATGAAAGCACCTGTACCACCGGCACAAGAACCATTCATGCGATGTTCTGCAGTACGACCTAGGTACGTAACCTTAGCATCTTCACCACCAAGTTCGATAATAACATCAGTTTGTGGGTACAATGCTTTTATCGCCTTTGTTTCAGCAATTACTTCCTGCACAAAAGGTATACGCACCTTATCAGCCATCGCCATACCGCCAGAACCTGTAATTGCTACATGTACTTTTGCATCTTCATAGCCCACTTGAGCCTCTTGTAGCAATGTATGAACAGTATCCAGAATATTGGCGTAATGTCGGATATATTTTTTATACAAATAATTATCTTGTTCGTCCAACAAAACGACCTTGACCGTTGTAGAGCCAACATCGATCCCCATACGTAAGGATTTTTGCATATATACCTCTCTTGAAAAAAATGAAGAATTGGCACGCTCGCACCATTTTTCTTCATACATTTAAGTAAAAGTTAAATAATAAAGCTTTTAACTTCACATCTAAAAAATTAAATATTAAATATATTATACAACAAACAGAGATTAATTCTAGGTTTTGCCATATTCCAATGTGGTATATGGAACATGACTATTCCTAATAAAATATATTTAAATCTGTATGTCGTGTATTTTTTATTATACCACTCCCACGTGAAAAGTTTTGTGTGCAAAGATACATTAACTGCGTAAAACTTACAAAAAAGAGACCTTAATAACTATTAAAGCCTCTTTTTAAGTATCCATTAATACTAGTCTTATATTGTGTTTTATAAAACATTTCTATATAACTTAATTAAATCATTTCGATTAGCTGGATATGGATTAAATCGATAACACATATCCTCTAATGCTCTATCGGCCATTAGATTTAATTTTCCCTCAGCTGTGGCCTTATCTATGCCGAAATCAGTAAGTGTCATTGGACACTCTAAAGTGCGTTGCAATTTAATAATCGCTTCTAACAAAGCACCTAATTTCTTTTCTTCTGAAGATTCATACGGTGCAAAGCCCAATTTAGCAGATAAATGTGCATACTTTTTCGCTACTTCAAGGTTATGGGAGCAGTTAAAAGCAATTACATAAGGTAAAAGCATGCTATTAGCAAGACCATGAGGCACATGGAACTGTCCTCCCAACTGATGAGCCATAGCATGAACAATACCTACGCCGGCCTTGTTAAAAGAAAGTCCTGCAAGGCATGATGCTTCGTGCATAGACATGCGGTCTTGATCTGTAGCTGTTGTTTTATGACATTTTGGTAAGTATTCAAATACAAGTTCAATTGCCTGTTGAGCTAAAGCATCGGTAAAGTTATTTGCTGCCGTTGCCACATAGGCTTCAAGTGCATGAACTAATACATCCATGCCACTATAAGCAGTAACACCTGGTGGAGATGTTTTTACAAATAATGGCGTTAATAATGCTTCATCAGGTAGTACTGCATCGTCCACAAGAGGATATTTTATCTTAGTTTCGCTGTCCGTAAGAACCGCAAAAGATGTAACCTCTGAGCCAGTCCCACTAGTGGTAGGAATAGCAATGAAAGATTTAATATTCATATGCTTTAACTTACGTCCAAAATAGGCTATACCTTTACTCATATCAATACAAGAGCCCCCACCTATGGCGATAATTATAGAAGGTTTAATACCTTGCATATATTCAATCCCCTTAGCGACATGCGAGATTGGAGGATCTGGTACAACATCAGTATAAATGCTGACCTCATTTTTATTATCCATTAACCCCATTACATAAGTAAGGCTTGGAGAATCTTTTAAAAATGGATCACATATGATTAGGATGGATTCATTATTAAATTCTGTAAGACGATTCAACGAATCTGATCCTGCGTAAATTTGAGTTGGAAAAGTCCATTTATCCACATGCTCACCACCTATCGAATATTAAATCCTGTCGTTAAGCAACATCTACGACGTCGTGCAAAGCATCGAGCAGATGTAGTCGATTCCCCAGTAGGTGTAGCGATTGTAAAGGTTGTCGTACCTTCACCACTAAATCCAAGGCCCGCATAGGATGGACCATTTTTAACAAAAATAGATGTTTTCATTTTACGCGCCATTCGATTAAGGCGTTCCATATTTAAGGAATGCATTGTTGCCGTATGATGTAAGCCTGCTTCTAACATCAAGCATACTTCGAGGCCTTCATCAAAGCTGTCTACTGTCACAACAGGGAGAATAGGCATCAACATTTCAATAACTGCAAATGGATGGTCTTTAGGAGTACGTATAATAATCAATCGTGGATCACCATTATATGGGATATGTGCCGCATCAAGTATAACGCTAGCATTCTTACCAACAAACTTTTTATTTGGTGTCCCATTCGGTAATACAGTTAAGTCTACCAAACGTTGAATATCTTGTTGATTTTCAACGAGTACACAGCCTACTCTCACCATTTCTTGAACCAACTGTGGCTCAATTTGACGCATTGCAACGACACTCTTTTCGGCAATACATAAAATATTATTATCAAGGCTAGCACCGAGAACAATATCTTGAGCTGCCTTTTTTATATCTGCGGTTTCATCTACAAAAGCTGGTGGATTACCAGCACCTGCACCAATCACCTTTTTGCCACTTTGTAGTGCTTGTTTTACTACACCAGGGCCACCAGTAACAACCAATAAGCTTACATCTGGATGTACCATCATCTCTTGAGCAGACTCAATAGATGGTTCACTAAGTGTAACGATAAGGTTTTCAATGCCAATCGATTTAGAAATTATTTGGTTAAGTTCACTAACTAACAATCGACTGAGATGCTTAGCACCAGGATGCACACTAAAAAATACTGCATTCCCTGCTGCTAGCATACCAATTGTATTACATATTAAAGTTTCTGCGGGATTAGTACTTGGGGTAATAGCACCAATAACACCGTAAGCAGATAATTCATACAATGTCATACCATTATCACCAGTTTCACACTCTGTAACAAGATCTTCTACTCCAGGTGTTTTATCTAGAGTAAGATTCAATTTCAGTACTTTATCCGCAACACGACCCATACCTGTTTCTTCAACAGTTTTTAAAGCCAACTCTTGTACTCGTGGACGCATAGCAGCACGAATATCTGCTATTACCTTCTCACGAGTTGCCAAAGTGCAATCTTCAAAGCGTTCTTGTGCTACTTTTGCTGCTTGAATTGCTTCATCAACTGTATCAAATACACCTGGTTCAACTTGCCCTCTAGATGCTTGTTTGATATGTTGTGATGAAGCTGTTTCTTGCTTTTTCCCCTCTAATACATCTATAACCATGGAGCGAATCATTTCTTTCAACTGTATATTATTTTCCATCATGAACCTCCATATAGGTTGCATGGCTGATGCAATGACCATCTCAACTTACGGTGTACACAATCAGAGATACATTCATGATGTGACACAATAACTAGGTTTAACTCTGGCACCAGCTATTTCCTATACAATTATTTTTCAAAACTATCAATAATACCCACAATAGCACAATCTACTGCGGTGCCTTTATCATCTTCGAAAATATGCCGTGCCGATGAGCCTCGAGTTAGAAGCACATATTCACCTTCACCAGCACATACTGTATCGACGGCGATTTCTATGCGCCCCGTCAACTCTTGTTCTCCATCGAGAATATCTACCATCATCAGTTTCATTCCCTTTAGAGATTCATGCTTTTGAGTAGATACGATACTACCCACTACTTTACCGACTTGCATACTTCTCGTTCCCTTCAATTATTGTGATACCTAAGCGCTCAATTTCATCACGAGCAGCCATGGTGAACCGTTGTCCCCTATATATGACGATAATAGAATGACTTTCACAAGATTTTACAAAAGAGGCCGTAATCCATGCTTGATGACTGGCACATATAGGACGGCCAAATTTATCTAAAAATCTGATAGGCCAATCTAGAATGACTGATGGATTCATCAACGAGGTTACAGGAACTGCTAGGCGTATTGTCACCTCACAGTCATACGCTAATGCACGGTGCAGGCAAACTACCCAAGGCACCAATGTATCGCTTATTAACTCTCGTATATGACCATAATCTATACCAGTAAAAGAAATGAGTTGATTCTGCAACAATATATGTTCATCATAGCTATTACACTCTGTGACCATAAACGTAGCAGTGGATGTCATGCGCTTTTCTAGGCGTTCTAGCACCAGTTTAACTAATGCATCCATATTAATTCTCACTTCCCATGGCAATTCCTAAGGGCGTTACAAACTCTGGATATAATGGCTTATCTACGGGTAATCCTATATATTGACTGAAAGTTTTTGTAAACTCCTCAAAATTAGAAGCACCACCTACAACAACAATGGGAGTCCCCTTTTCATAGCCACCCTCTTGTAACGCACGCTTAGAAATAGCTGCCATTTTTTCTACAACAGGCCGAATGGTTGCATATACATCGCGTTTATTAGCTTCATTGCGCTTATAGGCCTCCGCTTCCGGGATTGAAATCCCATAGGCCCCACTAATAACAAGATTCATATGGGTACCTCCTGTAGGCTCATCTACGGTATATACAACTCGGCCATCTTTTAAAATGCTTATGCCCGTAGTACCACCACCGACGTCGATAACAGCGCCATCGGTAATGCCTAGCACATTAGCAGCAGCGGTAGGTTCGTCTAGAATGCAAGTTACTTCAAAACCGGCACTTTCAAGAACATGACCTACTACATCTTTATTCTTGCCTATCGTTCCAGGTGGAACAGCTGCTGCGGCATATACAAGTTCTGTTCCTAAGGCTGCTTCTGCCTTAGCCTTTAACGCTCGAGTAATCGTAACAGCTCCCACATAGTCAACTACAAGGCCGTCTCGAATGGACTCATTGTATTCAAAGGCACCATATATAGGTTTACCTTTATCGTTTACTACGGATAGGACAATAGATGATGTACCAAGGTCAATGCCTACGCGCAAATTCTTTTGATTATGAGAGCTCACTTTTTTAGACTCTACAAGATCAGAGAACTCTTGCAAGGTATTATTTGCCTTTTTCAAACCTTTCATCATATCACCTACTTTACTGTACAATTCTCGCCATCACTGTACCTTGTACATTGGCAGCATTTGCCTCATCTGTATCAATATGGAGTTCTAGGACAAAACCGGGCACGGCCCGAACGATAACATCACCAAATACAGTGGTGCGTTCTGGCATTTGAAGCTCAACATTAACGTTATCGCCATCGTTTACATTAAGCCGTTTTGCATCATCAGGCGACATATGAATATGTCGTTTTGCAGCGATACAAATAGGTTTCGTGATTTCACCATTTTCAGTACATAGAGTAATCTCTACGGCTGATTCTAAATGACCAGATAACACTATAGGAGGTTTTATACCTAATGTACGAGCATCTGTCAAAGAAACCTCCACTTGTGACTGTTTTCTAAGCGGGCCTAATACGCGGACATTTTGAATGACCCCTTTAGGCCCCACTAAAGTAACTGTTTGTTCTGATGCAAACTCTCCAGTTTGTTTTAAGTCACTTTTCTTAGTAATAGCCTGATTAGGAAATAATATATCCCAGTCCTCCTGACATAGATGAACATGTCTATTGCTTACACCTACGGGAATGGATGATTCGAACATGGCTTCGATCACTTCTCGTACGATAGCACGAATCTTTTCCCGATCCATAAACTATTATCCTTTCTTAGGTAAGATTAATTCTACATCACTATGAGGACGTGGAATTACATGAGTAGATACTACTTCGCCTACTTTTTGTGCTGCTGCACAACCTGCATCAACAGCCGCTTTTACAGCACCTACATCACCGCGGACCATGACAGTTACAAGACCGGAACCAATTTTTTCGGTACCTTCTAATGTAACATTAGCTGCTTTTACCATTGCGTCAGCCGCTTCAATTGCGCCTACTAAACCTTTTGTTTCTACCATGCCTAATGCGTTATTCATGATAATCTCCTTTATTTTTTACTACTTTATTTCTTTTTAGTTTTTTTCTTTGGTGTTGTTTTTTTAGTCTCTGTTGACTTAGAACTTTTCGGTTCTACAATTGTAGATACGATTTCGTCTAACACCTCAACAACCTTTTCATCTAATACAGGTTTCTCTTCCACAGAAGTAATAACGTCTGTTTTTACTGATTCATTATCCACAGAATTCTCAGCTAATTTTGTATCATCAGATACATTATCTAACTTATCTGTAAAGTCATCATTAAAGGATTCCACCAAACCTTCTGCAGGTCTTGGAATTACTTTATGAGCTACATAAAGATTCATATCTTTTGTAATAGCTACACCAGTCTGAACAGCTGCCTCAACAGCTCCCACATCACCAACAACCTTTACGGTCATCCAACCAAGACCTCTTGCCTTTTCTATGCCTATAAGCCGTACATTTGCAGCTTTAACCATTGCATCTGATGCGGTGATAGCCCCCAGTAAGCCTGCTACTTCTAGTAACCCTAGTGAATCTTTCACCATAACACCTCCCATTAACTAACTTTCTAGATGATTCGCTTTTAAGATTCATATTATGAAAATATCATTCATTACAACGTGGCAATTATATTAAACCAATATAAAAGATTGAATATCTAGATTATATAGGAACAACCTGTGTTCTTAGGTACGTTTCCCATAGTTTCAAGCAATGCTAGGCCTACATCACGCGCTGCTTTTACAGCCTGTTTAACAGCCCCTGAATCACCACTGATTTGTAAAATAACTTCATTACTCATAGCTGAGCTAGATGGTGAACGATAGCCTACCACATCTACATTAGCTGACTTAACTGCTGTATCCGCCATAACTACACCGATAGCTGCTGGCGCACCAACGATTAATCCAAAAGCTTTACCCTCTGGTGTACCAAAGGCAGTAACTAATGCTTCTCCTGCACGAGCTGTATATTGAATTTCTACATGACCAGCTTCATTCATATATACTTCACCAAAGGTGCGTTCTAATTCACGTAATGCGACCTCCACAGAACGCCTTACATCAGATACATCATCGCCACCAAATATGATAAGGGAACCAGCTCCGGCACCGCCTTTCATATCACGAGCGAACTCAATACTAACAATCTCTGTATTCGTTGCTTTTACAGCTTCATCAGCAGCCATAATTTGTGGTCCTGCACCTGTTCGTGAACCCAAGATACCTATGGATCGATATGACTTAGTGAGCTTCATAGCTTCCAATACTTGACTATCTACATTGGCAATTACGAGACCAATTGTATCGCCAGTTGTAGTGCTACCTACGTGTTCAGTAATCATAGAAGTTTGTAGTTGTGAGACGGTAGGTAATTTTATAGTCGCTGAGTCACATGCACCAGGCACGTTATTTGCTGTATTAGTTGTAATATCACCCAAGTCAGCATCATCTATACGCATCAACACGCGTTTTAAAATCTCATCTACCATACTTTTAGTATCGGCCATAATTATTCACCCTTTGTTGGTAAAATACCTTCTACATCTTTATGTGGTCTTGGAATTACATGAGTAGAGATAACAATGCCTACGCGCTCTGCAGCAGCTGCACCTGCGTCTACAGCCGCTTTTACAGCACCTACATCACCACGAACCATAACAGTAACAAGACCAGAACCAATTTTTTCATTGCCTACTAATTCTACATTAGCTGCTTTAAGCATTGCATCAGCTGCTTCAATTGCGCCTACTAGGCCCTTAGTTTCCACCATACCTAATGCTTCTTGTGTCATCTGTTTTCTCTCCTTTTACAAAATATAAAACAAAGGTTACAAATTTTATTTTTCTAATAGTTCCACCATGGTACCTATATTCATAAAGGCAAAGTGTGCTGTTTTAAGTAGTTGTACCATTAGTACAGCACCAGTTCCTTCTCCTAATGCCATTTGTCCATGGATTGGAACTTCATCAAGACGAATATTTGCATAAGCCAATGCTGCGGCCATCCCTACCTCGCGAGAATAATGAGATGGAATGCCGTATAATGGAGCTTCTCCATTCATTTGAGTAGCACAAGCCATTGCAACTGCTGTAATATATCCATCGATTACAAATGGAATATGTAGGTCTGTACAAGCTACCATAGCGCCTGTAATAGCGGCTATATCAAAGCCACCTACGCGACTAATTACTTCTTTTGGACTATTTAAGTGCCCCTTATGATGAGATAGTGCAGTCCGCACAAACTCACGTTTTTGATTCATGTACGCTTCGTCCTCAGGACCGGATCCAGGACCTACGGTTATCCGTGGGTCTAGCTTTGTAAGACCACTTAAGACAGCTGCTGACGTAGTCGTGTTACCAACACCCATTTCTCCGAAGGAAAATAGATTAATTCCCGATTCTGCATAGTAGACAACGCGGTTATATCCCGCTTGGTATGCTAGGTCAAATTCTTCATCACTCATAGCAGCACCATCTAATATATTCTTCGTGCCTTGAGCTACCTTTCGATTGACCCCAATACCTCGGGGGCAAGCAATGCCTACATCTACCACTTCGTAAGGAATATGGTTAAAAATACAATAATTAGCAACTGCACTTTTACCATCAATCATATTCTGAGATTGTTTACGGGTAATCTCATAGTTATAACCGATTAAACCATCTACAGAAATACCATTATCTGCAGAAAAGATAATATGCTGAGCATGAATCTCAGGTTTCATATCCTGCCAAGCAAGACACATTTTTTTGAAATATCGTTCCCATAGACCCAAGCTTTTTGGAATGATCGCCTTATTTAAAATAAATTGATTAACTTGTTCTTCAAAACCTTTGTCCATGGAAAAACCTTCTTTCAACTAACCGTATATGTAGTTACATAATTGTTTTAACGACTCTTCGTCGTGAACTGATATTTCGAAAATCTTAGTAGCTCCCGCTAATTTGAGATTGCGTCGAGGCGCCTCTATATCTTTACCCGTATCCACCTTTGATACAACACCTATAACCTCGCGGTTTAAGGAGTTCCCAAAACTTGGTGGGAATATGGTTGTTTCATCACCTGCAGGAATCATGAAAATCACTAAATCCGCATCATAGGCGTGCAAGATAATGCCTCGATAATAATTAGGATTTTCCATGTATTCTCCAGGGGTATCGATGAAGTTTCCCACGCGCGTTATCGCTTGTGTCTTATGATACGTAGCCGAGCCATGTGTAATCGTATCTGCTAATGTAGTCTTTCCACAACCGCTACGTCCTACTAGAAGGATACGCTTTTCTTTCTTTTCAGTGCTCATAATTATCCTTTCATTAGGATCTTGTTAAATCTGTTGGGAAAAATCCTAATATGCGTTGCAATCCTTCAATTACACTACGCAATGCAGATTCAACAGCAGATACATCACCAGTTATAAGAAGTGCCCCCGAAAATCTATCGATGAAACCAATTTCGATATCACCAGATTTACTCGCAATATCGGCTGCAATAATGGTCCCTTCGCCAGGTGTTATGGTAAGAATTCCAATGGCATTGCGCCCTTTTTCCTCTAGCCCCATTTTTCTAAATAAATCAGGCTTAGGATTGGCAATAACATGTGCTATCGTAACCTGCTTTCCGGGTACAAATTCTTGTATGATGCGCTGTTTTGCATCAATTACCTCTTGAAAGGCCATATAATTTCCTCCTAATTCAATATGTATTCTTTAAACTATATCGACACACCATAGTTCGTCCTTGTTTTATATACTCTAGCTATAATTAAGGCGCCACTAATTGGAAGAATAATACTGCCAAACCTGCCCCAATCAACGGACCAATAAATGGTACCCATGCATATTGCCAGTTCGCAGTTCCCTTATTAGGAATCGGTAGTAAGAAATATGCTAAGCGTGGGCCAAAATCGCGCGCTGGATTTAAGGCATATCCTGTTGTTGCACCAAAGGACATACCAACAGATGCTACCAAGATACCGATGACCATAGGTGCTAAACCATCAGCCATTTTACCTAAACAGAGAATAGCTAACATAAACATAAACGTTGCTATAATTTCAGATATCAAATTGAAAGGTTTATTATCAATAGCTGGACCTGTTGCAAAAATTCCTACACAGTTACCTTCGTCAGGACCGGTTACTTTAAAGTGTGGATAATAGAATAGTGCAGCAATGGCAGCACCTGTAAAACCACCAGCAATTTGAGCAATAGACATTGGAACCACTTGATCCCAAGGAAATATACCCGCCACAGCAAGGGCAAAGGTAACAGCTGGGTTCAAATGGCCGGGACCACCAAGTGTAATCCCAACATACACACCAAAGGCTACGGCAAAAGCCCATCCAAAAATAATATTTAACCAGTTAGTACCAAAAGCACTTACTATTGTTTTCTTTAACAGAATTGATGCATTTGTACCATTACCAAATGCAATTAAAACGGCTGTACCAACAAATTCACTAATATACATTTGTGTTACGTCCATTGTTTTCACCTCATTAAATTAACAAAGATTGTAATGCGTGAGATGCAATGTCCATATCCTGTGCCACGGTACCACCGCTAATGCCAAGTCCTCCAACAATCTTTCCATTCATGATGATTGGATATCCTCCACCAAAGGTGCAGATTTTACGGTTTACCATGGATTCTATATTAAATAGGTCACCATCAGGCTGTGCGCTTGGATGTATTTCATGAGTTGCTGATTTAAGCGCCACTGCGGTATACGCTTTTGCCTGTGCGATGTCGTTACTAATGAGCAATGCATCTGACATACGTTGGAAATACATTAATATACCATTTGCATCTACTATAGATACAACGATAGGTACGTCTATGGACTGAGCGTAGTCCATTGCTGTTTGTGAAAGCTTCGTCATAATATGCTCTAACTCTGTTCCAGTTGTCATATCATAAACGCCATTTTCAGTAGTATGCTCTATATTACCTACGCATTGATTGGTTTCTATCAGTATTTCCGCAGGACTAGTTGCTACACGTTCTGAAACGCGTTCTACAATTGTTTCTACAAATTGTACATAGTCTTCCATGCGAGCCATGATATACAGAGCATCAGATAGTCGATTAATAAATTTACGAACCTCATCGCGAATTGGTTCTACAGATCCTAAGCTAATAAGCAACCGTTCACCGCGACGACAGATTGTGCGCGCCACATGTAGCTCTGCAGCAGATAGATAATTTCCGCTTAATATAAAGCTATGTTGCTGCGGCAATCTCTTTGTATAGTCATCAATCATGTGTTCCAATTCGCTTATATCTTGTTGTGAAATCAAATTGCTGCTTTCACTAAGATTTTCTACATGAGGCGTTGCTACCTCCGCACATAAGCGGAAGAGCTGATGTTGTAATGTGTGAAGCACATGCTTATTGTCTGGTGAGACGACCAATTTCTCACATACACTAACCTGTGCATTTAATTCATCAAAGGTTCCATATGTGTCCACACGAAGTGAATTTTTAGGTACCCGTGTCCCATCAAATAAGGCCGTTGTACCTGCATCACCGGTTTTCGTATAAATAGCCATATGCACCACCTCTCAAGTTAGTTATATTTAAAAGGCCACTTCCAATCGTTCATCAGAAACGAAAGGGTTTCCTTTTACAAGACGAGCTGCATTGACACCTAAGGTGCGTAAGCTATCTGGATATTGACTGTAATCACTAAGTCGGTAGATAAATTGATGCGCTGGTATATTTTTATAGGTCAATACAATAGCTTGTTCATCAACGCCTATGCCTACGGACAAAGCTGAATTACGAGATGCTAAATCAGCCAATGCCATATGCGTACCACAATGGGATTCAATGACAACAGGTAGACCTTCCTCTTCAATACCATATAGAACGGGTTTTAGTACATCCTCACTGATATGCTCTGTAGCATACAGCAATATGGTTGGCTTACTGACGATACTTTGATCCATCATAGGCCTCCCTTCTGTGCATAGGATAATACCAATCCTGTTGCTACCGCATTTCGTGCTCCTTCAACGCCTCGAATATTACCTCGACCTGCTACTAATGCATATTGTGAAAGTGCATCGGTTACGAGTTGAGGAATTTCAAAGTCTAATGCAGAACCACCAACGATAACAACAAATGGTATATCTCGCACATTATGAGTAGGACTAACAGATGCCAAGGCACGGAGAGAATTTGTTACAAACACCCGCTTCTTTGCCGTTTGACGGACGCGCTTAATCGTTTCTAAGGGGATATCTCGCTCTACAGGAACGAGCCCATCAGGAGTGACAATAACAACACGACCAAACAATGCTGCAGAAAGTGGTTCATTAAAGAACTGCACCGTTCCATCTTCGTGACGAATATGATATACACTAAGCACTTGAGCCAATGGATCTCGTTTGATGGCTTCTGCAATATGCATGTCCTCTAAACCAAGTTCGGAGTTGATTAACATGGTTACCATATTTCCTGCCCCTGCAAGATGAATGGCCTTAATTTTCCCTTCTTGGTTGATGATAGATGCATCAGTAGAACCCGCTCCTAAATCGAGTATAGCCATTGGTTTGGCTGTCCCTGGTGTAGTCAAAGCGCCTAAAATAGCTGATTCAGCCTCTTCACCGCCGATTTCAACAGGTACGCCTAACTCTTTTTCTACCTGCTTTGCGATAATTTCCATTTGTAAATGATCTGACTTAACCATAGAGGCAATGCCTACAGCCTGTTCCATAGAGAACTCACCTGCAAGCCCACCTTTCACATTAATAGGAACAGCCACATCTACAGCTAGTAAATCTTGAATATATACGTCTTTTGGTGATTTATTTGTCAATTGCGCCATTGTAAGGCGAACCTTTTCAAGCATGCCACCTACATTCGTCCCTGGTTCACCACTGATATCCTCAATTGGATGGACAGATTCAAGGGTTTCCATGATTCTTTCCGCCCCTGCAGATATATCAACGGATACAGTTCTGTCATTTCCCATAACAATGATGGAACCTGCCGGTATTACCCGTTCTTTAACGTCCCCTGCCGGTGTTTTAATGACTACAGCAGAACGGTTCCCGATGAGGGCTCTAGCAATGGGTACAATATTCTTTGTTTCCTCTGGTGAAAGTTCAAATACAGTGGCAATCCCATAAGGATTTGATAATTGTGATACCACTTGTCCCGGTTCTACAACTTCTACAGCAGAAAGCATACCCATTGGAATTTTATCGATATATGCAACCTCATCTACGATAGGAATTTTATTATCCAATCGATTGTTGACGAGCACCCCATCATCGGCTTGAAGGATAGCAGCTCGAATATCATACCCTCGTTGACAGTATGCATTGATAAGCTTTGCTATAACCTCAAAATCAATAATCTTTGGAGCTACCACGATGTATGGCTGACCTTGCGGCTTGTCGATAAGTTGTTCAATAGGAACCGTATAGCCTACCCCAAGGCCTAAACCACCTGGTGTTTTAGGATTGTGACCAATCATAGTCGATTCTGTAATAATCGTTTCAGTAATCGTTTCCATAGCCACATCACCAATAACTGGTGTAGCCTCATTAATGCGAACTAAGTCAATATCTCGCAGTGTAAGATTAGCAGACTTGATTAGCGATTTAAGAGCATCCATGAGACCTATGATATTTTCTCGTGTTCCCTTAATACCAGTCGTACTAGCAATAGCAGAGGATAAAAACTTTACTTCCCCATTGCTATGAATTTCGGCCAAGGCCGCTTCTGTTGTAGAGTTTCCGATATCGATGCCAACAATTCGTTTCATAATGACATCTCCTATAGATTAATTATCACCTTTCAGTTTTTTACGTCGTTCATAATTCTCTGCAGCTTCTCGCACAAAATTTGCACAAATTGGAGCCCCTAGGCCATCGAGTTCGCTTGCAATATCTAACAATTCTTGTTTAGAAGAACGATATGGGCGAAGTGCATTATACATCTCAAGTAAGCGTTTATCGCTGACTTTAGTCATTTCTGCGGCACGTGAGAAATTGAGTTCAATTTGATCTCGGCCCCCTGCCTTAGCGATTTGACCCTGAGCTTTCAAAATGGATGGAGAAATTTTCAAATCATCCATTGTGATGTGTCCTGCCATTACGTTATCCATCGTAATATGGCTCAAATCACGACCTTGTCCAAGATCAATCCACTCTGGGTGTTTTTTTGCAATTGGATAATCTTCTACTGTAACATCTCTATCTACAGTAGCTGTTGTATATGGGGCAGTGGAATGTGTTACATTACTTTTTGCCCCTTCTAATTCGGAAACGATTTGACGAATTAAGGTTTCTAATTCATTAGCCATAGTAAACCTCCTTATACAGTGACACGGACTTCATCAGCTGGCTTACCTTTAACTACATGCTTAGTTTCTTTAATATGAAGCAATGCAGATAATGCTTGATATTTTGGTCTAGCCATTTGATCATTCAAGGTTGGTACTGGTGTTGGGGATTCACCTTTAGCATATTTAGCAGCATTTTTACCGATAGCGCGGTATGTTTCAGCTGTTAATAGCGGTGCCTGAGGGAATAATTCCAAGTTAGAAAGTGGTTGTAAATCCCGTTGGTGAATCAAGGTTGTACCTTTAGATTGAATACCGATACATACACCGGAACCAGAAATAGAATCACCTTCAACAGCTACAGCCGCTACGTCAGAGGACCGATATACACGGATTACACGAGCTTTTAAACCTTCTTCTTCGATACCAGCTACTAATTGGCGAATTACTTCTTGATGCGGTACACCAACGATGGTTTGTCGTTGACTGCGGCCAAAAGCAGGGCCTACAGCGATGACTACTTCATCAGCACTTGTACCAGGTTGTGCAGGTCCACCAGTTTGGAGCCAGCTATCATCACCAGTTGGTTCTTCATGTCTAGGAGCCGCACTTGGTGCTGTGCTTTCACCAACACTAGCCTTGAATTGTGGTGCCTCATGAACACCACCCATTTCTTGTAAAACGTCTAGGATAATAGAACGTAATACATCTCTGTTAATTTCAGCCATCATGACACCTCCTTATATATCCCGTGGATCAATGGCGTTTGGAATATCTTTAATACGTTCCCAATCTTCACCTTCCACACGATACCCTGTGCCAACACCTTGATAGTCATTTCTATTGTTAATCGCGGAGATAACATTGAAATCACGGTCAAAGATGGCCGATGTTTGTAAGTAATCGCCGGAGATTTTTTGTTTTAATAAGTTCAAAATACTTTGTGCTACATCTTGATGACCTTCTTTAGCTAAGCCTTTTACGAAGTCAACACCTGTAACACCGCGATTCAACAAGTCTTGAGCCGCTTTAATATCTGCAACCTTGTCCCGAGGAGGCATATCTTTAGAACCATTCGCATAGGTAGCAGCCTCTACCTCTTGATCTGTAATTGGAGGTAAGCCTAAGGCTTTGAACAAAGCTTGTAATGCACGCGCCGCTTTATTACGTACTGCTACGACTTCTTCTTCGCGAGCAGGAATAAGACCACCATTTACCTTGAGGTCGCGTTGAATAACTGTCCAGTCATCATAGTCCTCTGCATCCCAGTTGGAACCAGCGAACATGTTGTCATAGTTTGGTGTAGAACTATAACCAGAGCAGATGAAGTCAGTACCAGGTGCAAATTGCATCAATGTACGAGCTGTTCTACGCAAGTCGGAGTGACTGAATGTTTGGTCATTACTAGATGCACATTCAAGGTCGAGCATAGCTGCTACAAGGTTTTCTGCTAATACAGCACGGATACCAGAAGGTACGGCTGCTGGAATACCGATACAGCTTACAGAACCATTTTGGATACCTTGTACGCCAGCGCCTTTTGTGATGTATAGGCAACGGATTTCAAGGTACAACATAGATTTACCTTCTGCTTGGCCCATTTGTACTTCAGAACCTGTACCAGAAGTAAAGCGCATTTTAAGGCCCCGAGATGCATAAGCAGATGCGAGGAAGCCTTTAGACCAAGGTGTATCATCACCATCAGTAAATACATCTTCTGTACCATATACAGAAATAGTTTCTGCATAAGCTGTGAAGCCACGCATACCAAGTTCCAATTCTGTTGCTTCTTCCAAGGAGCATTGAGTCAATACGCCTGGTCGACCACATTGAGAACCTACAAGTAAGCTGATCGCATTAAGTGGTGCATAACGAGCAACTGCAACTGTTGTTTCTTCTTCTGCGAACCCACGAAGCGCACCTTCTGCAGCATCCGCTGCGATTTGTACTGGGTTGTCGTTTACGTTCGTTACATGGGCTTGGTTAGCCATTGTACGACGAGCACGCATTTTTTGCATACATTGCATCATTTCAACAACGTTCATGCAAGAAACAACTTCCAGCATTTTCGCTGGGGTAATAGATTTACAAATCTTAACGATTTCTTCACGAGGCACTGATGGTGTAAGCATCATATTAGCAATCTCTTTTGAGTCCATTGCCATCGCTTGTTGAGCACCATCGAGAACGATACCGTAGTTCGCAATAAATGTATCGATAAGATCAAAATCTTCACGGCGTTTACCATCGAGTTCAACGATGCGACCGCCTTCGATTTTGAGGCTAGGCTTTGGATCTTGAGGAGATTCCATGGCTATAAAACCTTCCTCTACCCATTCCTTTACATAACCATCCTGATTAACAGGACGTTGACTTAAGACTTCGAAACGTTTTGATTTCATAGGGCATACCATCCTTTCAGATTAGATATAGGAAGGGGCTCCGTTCACTGGTTCGTCACCCATAGTACCGAGCAATTGTTTACCTACTTCACGAGCAGAAATAACCGCTTGTCGCACAGCCCCAGAATCGCCAGAAATCTGTAAAATTACTTCATTAGAATTACTTGTACCTGCAGAAGGTGATGCATAACCAATTACATCAACGTTTGCAGATTTAACAGCTACATCGGCCATCACTACACCAATCGCTGCTGGAGCACCTACGATAAGGCCAAAGGCTTTACCTTCAGGAGCGCCAAATGCTGCATTTACCGCGTGGCTAGCACGTGCTGTATATTGAAGCTCAATATGACCAGCATCGTTTGCGTATACGTCGCCAAAGGTGCGTTCCACTTCAGCCAATGCCACTTCAATAGCTCGTTTTACATCGGATACATCATCACCACCAAAGATGATTAATGAACCATGGCCTGCGCCACCTTTAGTATCACGTGGTAATTCGATGCTAACGATTTCTGTATTTGTTGCTTTTACTGCTTCGTCAGCTGCCATAATGTGTGGACCTGCACCAGTACGCGCACCTAAAATACCGATGGAACGATATTTTTTCTTTAATTTCATCGCATCTAATACTTGTTGATCAACATTAGCAATTACGAGACCTATAGTATCACCTGTTTTGCTAGTACCCACAAATTCGGTTAATCCACATGTAGTCGCCATAATACCCTCCTTATGTGTAACGTAAGGTAACTTCAGTATTTACTCAAATATATAAACGACTAAAGTTCCCATATCCATAAATTTATAGAGATGCTTTATTGTTCATTATTCATTGGGCTCAATCCTTTCTAAATTTATGAAATAATATGGATATCTATATCTTTATTATAGAAACTTTCAAATATAACTTTTTTATGAATATTTGTAAAATATGATTTTTCTATTATCAAAATACTAAAATTTTGTTATACTCCTACATATAAAGGTGAATACGTAAGAGTAATTACCTCTAATTATATGTATATGAATTTTATTTAATATGTCACTTTTCTCTTTTTAGGTTTAGAGCCAGCATATTAGATAGAGAGCAAGTAGAGCTATTAAATTGGTGTGTATTCTAGACCTCTTAACACATTTGTGATTGGAGACTCCAATATGATTTGTACCACAACAGATACAAAACTTATTAACGAAATCATGCGTGATTTCACAAATATAACAAAAATTGCGGCAATTTTTGTAAATAATCGTGGAAAAGTGTTATCTCAGGAGTATAACTTTTCTCCATTTTGCAAAGTTGTTAGGCGCAATTCAACCTATGCCAAACGTTGTAATCAATGCGACTTATATGGCGGACTAGATGCTACAAAAGAACTATCTTCCTGCCCATACCGTTGTCATATGGGACTCATAGATTTTTCTGTGCCGATTATGAAAGATGGTGCCATCTTAGGCTTCATCATGGCAGGACAAACAAAAACAGAAGATACAACTATTAAGCCAATTTTACCGACCCAAACAGACTGGCACCATGACACTAAACTTCGTGCCTTGTATCTAGCATTACCCACTCTGACTGCTGAACAAATTTACAGTGCTACAAAGGTGTTGCGGATCTTAGTAGAGCATTATTTTCCATTTAACGATGTCATAGCCGAAGAAATGCCTTATGAACAATTGCCAGACTTCGTAGAAACTGAACGACCTATTAATCGTCCAGAGATTCGAAAAGCTATGCTATACATAGAAAAAAACCTGAGCAAACGTGTATCTCTAAGGAGAATTTCAGAACATATTCATTTAAGCGAGTCCTACTTCTCTAAAATTTTCAAAGATGACACAGGGCTCTCAGTAGTGCAATACATAACACTACTACGCATACAAGAAGCAAAGAAATTGCTAGCCTACTCACAATTAACGATTAATCAAATAAGTAAAACACTTGGATATAATCGGACTAGTTATTTCTGCAAAATATTTAAAATGGCTACCAATGAAACGCCCCATTCATACAGAAAAAAATATGCCAAACCCATTGATGTTTAATAAAATA
>NZ_JAPVXW010000008.1:0-103744 GCF_041431535.1 Veillonella sp. 27098_8_77
CCTTCTATATTTACTTAATATGTAAATATAGAAGGCTTCACCTTTTATTTATACCTGGCTATAAACTCTTCAATTTTAGACCAATACTTCATACTTTCAAAGATTTTATCATCATCCCATTTCCACCATTTCATGAACAATAAAGATTCTACTATACTATCAGAAAATCGTTGTTTTATAACTCGATTACTACCTACAACAACTGTGTATGGCTCTACATCCTTTGTAATAACACTACCTGCTCCTATAACGGATCCATCACCGATAGTTACACCACTTCTAATAATACTATGAGCTCCAATCCATACATCATTACCAATTCTAATACTTCTATCCGCGTTAGGCATATCTTTCTTGTAATCAAGAAAATTTCCATATGTACTTACATAATTAATATTATGACCATTTTGAACAAGATGTTGATCAATACCTATCGAACAAAAACTACCTATTGAATGCATTTCTCTTTCATGATAAGAACGATAGCCATATGTGAATTTTCCAATTGGTATACCAATATATTTATCAAACCAATATCTAGATAAATTATCTTTCCAGCCATATTTCTTTTTTGAATATTTATATAACCATTCAGGAGGATTACTTGTCCCTCTAATTTTTCGTATACCTTCCAAATAGAGTTTTTCCCATTCCGTAATCCCATATTTTTCTACTAACTCATCCATGATTTCCTTATTTATGCATTAACAAACTCAATAACTTTATTAGCAATCATTTTTACATCATCTTTTGTTAAATACATATGAAGTGGCATGGTAATAATTCTATTAGACATTCTATGCGCATTAGGACATTTACCATTATCATAAGAATACATTTCATACTCTGTATTATCACGATAATGAACACCAGGATAGATATCATTTTCTTGTAAATATTCAAGTAATCCATCTCGATTATCTACAGCAATTTCATAGATATGATAGGAACATTCATCGGCATGTGGTGCACCGATGATTTGAATTTTTGGCTCATTTTTAAACATCTCATCATAGCATCTAGCTAATTCACGACGATATTCATTTGTTTCATCCAAGTATTTAAGCTCTACTAAGCCAATAGCAGCCATGATAGAATTACCATGATCTTTATAACCCAGGTACTCTACATCATATTTCCATTTATAAGAACCTTTTGTGCCACTATTACGAGCATACGTATCCTTATTAATACCTAACCATGTCAATTTGCGACAAATTTCATCATACTTTTTATTATGGAAACAAATCATACCACTATCAGCAGTTGGTAAATTTTTAACAGCCTGGAATGAATAGACAGCCACATCTATGCCATGCCATGTACCTGGCATTTGTCCATTCACACGAGTACCGGCCATGTGTGCCGCATCAAGAATTAGTTTTAGATTATGTTCTTTACAGATTTCAATAATTTTATCTAATTGACCAACACGTCCACCATAACCAACAAAAATAACAGCTCTAGTTTTATCATTAATTTTACGTTTTACATCTTCAGGATCTAAACAAAGGTATTCATCTACATCAGCAAAACGAGGTACTAATTTTTCATATAAAACAGCATGATTCGTAGATACAAAAGTAATTGGTGTAGTTATAATTTCATCACCGTTTTCCCAACCATTTTCTTTTTTTAAGATTTCTACTGCTAAATGTAATCCAACAGTAGCTGAGTTTAAGAAATGAGCATTCTCATGACCAGTATATTCTTTCCATTTATTTTCAAATTCTACTGTTTTGAAACCAAGACCAGTCCAACCTATTTCAAGACATTCTCTGATTTCATTTAAACATTCTTCTACATGATATTTAGGTTTTAATACTTGAATTGTCATAACTATACTCTTTCTTATTAATATAATGATATCTATAATTAATTATACTAAATAGTATACTCTAATAAAATTATTTTCATAACAATATTTAACGTCCGTATTTACTTTTATATTCCCCACTAATTATATGTTCCCACCAGTCTTGATTATGCATATACCATTGAATAGTTCTCTTTATTCCCTCATCAAAAGATGTTTTTGGCAACCATCCTAATTCATCATTAATTTTAGTAGGATCTATAGCATACCGTTGGTCATGCCCTGGTCGGTCTGTAACATAAGTAATTAACGATTCATCTTTTCCCAATGTAGATAAAATCGTTTTTACTACATCAATATTAGCACGTTCATTATGACCACCAATATTATAAACCTCTCCTACACGACCTTTTCTAACGATTAAATCAATGGCCTCACAATGATCTTCTACATATAACCAATCGCGCACATTCTTTCCATCCCCATATACAGGTAATTGTTTATTATTGAAAGCATTAATGATCATCAATGGAATCAATTTTTCTGGAAAATGATATGGTCCATAATTATTTGAACAACGAGAAATCGTTACAGGTAAACCATACGTTCTATGGTAGGCTAATACTAATAAATCAGCAGATGCTTTAGATGATGAATATGGACTCGATGTATGAATCGGTGTCTCTTCCGTAAAGAATAAATCTGGTCGATCTAGTGGTAAATCACCATACACTTCATCTGTGGATACTTGATGATATCGCTGAATTCCATATTTACGACAAGCATCCATTAATACAGCAGTCCCCATAATATTCGTACGCAAGAATACTTCTGGATTCTCAATGCTTCTATCTACATGAGACTCAGCTGCAAAGTTAATAACTATATCTGGCTTATATTGCTCAAATATTTTATAAATAGCTTGTCTATCTGCAATGTCTGCTTTCACGAAAGAAAAATTAGACTTATCTTTTACAGGTTCTAAAGTTTCTAAATTACCTGCATAGGTTAGTGCATCAACGCATATGATATGATCCTCTGGATACTTAGCTACCATCATATGTACAAAGTTACCACCGATAAACCCAGCACCACCGGTTACAATAATATTCATATGTTCACCACCCTATTGTCCACTATCAGCCATTGTAAAGGATATCTTATTCTCTAATTCATCAAAGAATGGAGATTTTCTATCCTTCTCAGATAGGATAGGATTTTCTATACCCCAATTAATAGCTAATATGGGATCATTCCATCGAATACCACCATCTGATTCTGATGCGTAATAGTTATCTGCTTTATACATAAACTCAACATGATCTGTTAGGGTTACAAAACCATGCCCAAAGCCACGAGGGATTAGAAATTGTTTTCGATTTTTTTCACTAAGTTCAACACCATACCATTGCTTATATGTAGGACTATCCTTACGAAGATCAACTGCTACATCAAGTACTGCACCACGTACACATCGTACTAATTTTGCTTGTGCCTTATCGCCATATTGAAAGTGGATGCCACGCAATGTACCTTTTACAGTAGATGATGAGTGATTGTCTTGTACAAAATTATAAAATAAGCCAGCCTCTTCCATAGTTCGCTTATTCCATGATTCCATAAAGAATCCTCGATGATCACCAAAAACTTGTGGTTCAATAATCACAAGACCTGGGATACCTGTTTCTGTAACCTTGATTCCCATATTATACAACCCCTATCCTTGTATTTGCCCCTCTGCTACACGCCGTAAATGTTTACCATATGGTGACTTACCATATAGCTTTGCACTTTCTAATAATTGTTCTTTACTAATCCAGTTATTACGATAAGCAATTTCTTCTAAGGCAGATATTTCAATACCAGAACGTGTTTGAATAACTCGAACAAATTCAGATGCATCACTAAGAGAATCCACAGTTCCTGTATCTAACCAAGAATACCCTCTACCAAGTGTGTGAACACGTAAATCACCACGTTCTAAGTACATTTTATTTAAATCTGTTATTTCTAATTCTCCACGATCAGATGGTGTTACCTTTTTAGCCAATTCACAAACGTCTTTATCATAGAAATATAACCCTGTAACGGCATAATTTGATTTAGGATGTTGCGGTTTTTCTTCAATAGATTTTACTAATCCATTTTCATCAAATTCAACAACACCAAAACGTTCTGGATCTTCTACATGATAACCAAATACAGTCGCACCACTTGTAGCCTGTGCAGCTTCTTGCAATTGTTTTCTCATCCCTGCACCATAAAAAATATTATCACCCAAAATCATGGCACAAGAATCACCATCAATAAATTCTTCACCAATAATAAAAGCTTGTGCTAATCCATCTGGGGATGGTTGCTCTTTATATTGTAAATTAATGCCATATCTAGAACCATCACCTAATAAGCGTTCAAAATTAGGTAAATCCTGCGGTGTTGATATAATCAAGATATCCTTAATCTCTGCTAACATAAGCATAGATAATGGATAAAATATCATTGGTTTATCATAAACAGGCAATAATTGTTTAGATGTTACTAATGTTAATGGATATAGACGTGTCCCTGATCCACCAGCTAAAATAATCCCCTTCATACTTATCCTTCTTTATTCTTTTAAGAAAAAATTAATTTTAATGCGTTTACTAAATTATATTTTTCTCTAATAAGTTGACCACCATTTCTAGCAATTTGATTGCGTTCATCTTCATGACTCATATAATATTCAATCTTTTCAAGTAGCTCATTTATATTAGAATAACACTCGAAATCTCTTTTTTCTTTTAATTCTAAATTACATATATTCTGTCTATCACTCAAAATAAAATTATCATTACCCATAACCTCAAAAGTTCGACAATTATAACATGTATGCCCTTCTATATGGATATTCAAATTGATTTTTGTCCGTTTATAATAAGTAATTACATCACTAGGTGTTAATACTTTATTCTCAACAAATTTAGATAAATATGGATATCTACGTTTAAACTTCCATTTACCGATAATCCGTTGATGCCAATGATGATCATGCCATATACGTCCTAATACAAGCATCTTATAATTCTTCTCATATGCTAACTTAGCAGCGGCTTCTAATATATCTAATCGTTTTTGTATACCTGCAATCGTACCAATAAAAAATATATCTATATCTTGCTTATCTTCAGATGTACGAGGTGAAGTATAAAATTCTGGCCCCGCAAATAATGGCAAGTATTCTCCCTCAATAGAATAATATTTTTTTAATTGTAAAATATCATTTATCTCAAAAGAATAAATTTTAGAATATAGATATATATGATTTTTTAAATCATTTATATCATGCATAGCATCCCAAACCCATAATCGACAATCAACCTGTTGAGATATAGTTTCATTTATAAGAAATGTTTGATCTGGAAATCTAAAATCATTAAGAAATAAAACTATATCTATTTTCTTATGTTTAATTACACTTAATAGTCGATTTCGCTCTACTTGTACAGATTTATCATAATCTAGTTCAAATATCTCTGTACAATTACCTAGTTGCGTATTCGCAGCAATCATATTTCTAGAAAATATACTGCTATTTCTTTGATTAGTAACTAAACAAGTATTCATATTCTTCTCCATAAATTAGAATAAGTTTCTAATGATCAATATCCTCACTTAATGATACTTTTCCTAAATTAGTTTTTAATGACTCCTTTGTATATATATATTCTTTTTTAGTAAAATCATCCTCAAAAGGGACACTATCACATTTGATTTGCATTATTCCTAACATCAGGTTAAAAATCAAATCATTGGTAATATAATAATCCTTATGTTGCTTTAAGTTTTTATAAGTTTCAGAATATCTCATCTTATATTCATCAGACAAATAAATAAATAATGGAACTCTAACGGTGTCAAATCCATTAAAATAAGGTTTTCTTTTTACTTCAATATCTGTTCCATGATCTGAAAAATAAACCATAGACTGTAAATTTAAAGCAGATTTACTATAATTAAAAATTAATTTTAATATATAATCCGTATAACGTATTGAATTATCATAAGCATTTACTCCTAAGCCATGATTTTTTTCTACAGGCCAAACCTCAAACTCTGCTGGATATCTTTCATTAAATACAACATGGCTACCTTTTAAATGTAATACTATCAACTTATTAGAATCTGTTTGAGGAATGGATTTTAAATAATCTAACAACGCTTCATCATATGGAACAGATGTATAATCTTCTAAAGTCCATCTATAATAATCTGCCTTCTGGCCAATGATAGATACAACTGTATTTTCTACATTAGCAACGCCTTGATTACTATACCAAAACGTTTCAAATCCACAAGATTTTGCTGCATCAATAATAGTAATAGCATCAACAAAATTTATATTATTATATTGATTAGCATTAGTTAAAGCTAACTCCATTACCTTTGCCGTTTGTACAAATGATGAATACATATGATTAAATGTAAGAATCTTATCAGATTTACTCATTTCAGTTAACCATGGAGTAGTATCTCGATTGTATTCACATAGGGCAGACATATGATCTGTATTAGCAGATTCTCCTATAACAAGAATAAATGTATTTCCTGATTTACTTAATAAATGCTCAAATTTTAAATTTTCTATTGCTTCTTTATGCTTTACATTATATTGTGCTAAACTTCTTTGGAATCTACAAAATTCTAATACTAATTTAATTAGTCCTGTTTTTCTTATTAAAGCATTTTGACCTTTTACAATAAAAGTAAAATAAATGATTCCCCAAAAAAATATATTCATAATGAATAAATCAGTTATTTTAAAAGAATTCAGTACTATAGAAAAATTTGATAACAAGAATATTGCTACAATAAAACAAAGACCACCTAAAAGAATTAAAAACTTTTCAAAAGATGAGATTGTTTTAAAAAACTCAATAACCTCATATTTTTGTGTATAATAAATAGTCTGTATAGTAGAAATATCAATAACTTTTCTATATATTAAATAATATAAAATCGTTACTATACTTGGTGTTAAAAAGCCAATAATAATTATGCAATATATAATACGACAAATAATTTCACTATTAATAAAATAACCTAATATCATTGTTATTAATATTAATTCAATAACAGAATATATTCCCCATACAAAATCATAGCAATGCAAAAATCCAATTTTTCCATTGCTATTTGTTAAATAATAAATTACTGGATAAGTATACGAAATAATTAAACCAATAATACTTGGCACAATAAATATACTCATATCAACATAAAAAAAATTAATACTAATATATATTACACCTGTAAGTAAAATTAATGGTATTAATAACTTAACAGCAGAAACACGATAGTCTGAATTATCTAAACCTTTTGATAAATATATAAGAGAAAAATATAATACTAGAAATACTATAAAAAAAGTAAAAATATAATACATACAACTACACCCTATCTTAATAATATCCCTACCAAATCTTATTCCTATATAAATAAAGCTGCATTAATTTCTAATAGTCTCAAATAATAAATTTTCCCATCTAGACCATATAATATTAGGAGCATATTGTTTCATAGAATTAGATGCATTCTTTCCTAAATTAGTACACAACTCATTATCAGACATAAGTTTTTTTAACCCCTGTGCAATATCATCAGAATTGTCTGCTACCAAAATTCCATTATATTCATCTTGCACCATATCAGATACACCAAGCCATGTATCACAAGCTATGACAGGTAACCCTTTAGCCATCGCTTCAGCCATCGATAAACCAAAACCTTCTGATGCACTCATCATGGCATATATATCTCCTGTTGATAAAACAGATTCCACATCCTTAGTAATACCTTTAAATTGGACCCTATCCGTTAAATTTGCCTGTTTTATCATCAATTCTAATTGTGCTTTATAGGCTTTATTCTCATCAGCGCCCCACAGTTCAACAATCCAATTTGGAAATTGATCTGCCACTTTAGAAAAAGCTTCAATTAATAAGTGAGGTCGCTTATGTCCCTTTGCCAAACGACCTATAAATAAAATTTTATGTACATCTTTTGGTTTTGTTAAGTCTACTTGATTGGTAAATTGTGGTACTACATTTCCTATAACCACAATTTTATTATTAGGAAGATGTCCTTCTAATACTTTTTTAAATGATGGTAATAGCACTTGATTTACATCAGATTGCTTTACAGCTTCTAAAGACAAAACAGGATAAAAATCAAAATAATCTTCTGGATTACCATGACTCATAGTAATAATAGGTATATGATTATTAATATTTAAATCAATTATCAAACTTTTAGATGCACCTGGAGTAAATGATACAATAATATCTGGATTTATTGTTTTTATTATTTGTCCCATATAAGGGCAAATATATTTATAGTTAAAATCGTTATTTACAGTACGTGCTTTTTGTTTACTAAATAATCGATAAAACTCACGTTTTAAACGTAATGAAAGAGGATATTTGATTCGTTTTCCATTCTGTAGTCGTACATCATAACACTTTATATCCTCATCTATAGGAAAGAAAAAATCACCACTACGTTCATCAGCATAAATAACTGATACAGTATGTCCTCGTTTATGCATTTCATTAGCAAAAGCACTGGTTACTTTTGCTAATCCGCCTGTATCTCCAACCATCTTAGTCGTATTTACTAGTAAAATATTCATTATCAAACCCCATATGTATAGCAATTAAAAGGTGTTTACTGACTATAATAATTACATTTATTATAGCATATATAGACCTTTAATTACGCATAAACTCATACTTTATTCATTTATTAAAATGTATATAATCACTTAAAATCTAATCCTATAAAAAAACTTCTACTATATAATTAATTACATTTTATAGTAGAAGTTTTATACATCCCAATATTCTATTTTAAATACGCCTTCAAATTTTCTTTAATTTGTTCTTCGTACTGATCCAATAGTTCATATCTCTTCCGATATTGACTACGTTTTTGTGATTTGATTTCTTCAATCGGTTTTCTATATTCTTCCAATGGAATTTTGAAGAATCGTGGATCTTGTGTAACTGTACCGCCAATGTCATCCCACAATGGATCGAGTTCAGCTACTTTTGCCTTATGGCCACGTACCATGTGTGTATTGGCGTAGAAACCTTCGTCAGATACAGCATACATGGATTGAACTTTACAGTATTTAGCGAGTTCCCGAATCAAAAATACGATAAAGTTTTTTGGACGATATCCGAACATTTTTTTTGTAATATGTTTCGCATTATCAAGGCCATCCTTGTACCCTTGGATGGTGCCAATCCACAATGCTGGTTCCCCTTCTAAACCTTTGCCGAGGCGGATGTTCGCATGATATACGCCTTGGTCGCCTAGTTGCAACAGAATGGTAAATAAACCTTCCTTACGTTGACCAGTCATAAAGTTAAGGTGTGCCGTCATGTTTAAATCAGCATCTTCCCAAAGTAAAATGCCTTGTTTCAATCCTTCCGGTTTTAGTTCATCCGGATTATATAGCATTTCGATGGCCTCAGGCGTAAATACATCTTCTAAGGCTGTAAAGTGATTCTTTACCGCATCAATGCGTTCACGCAAGGTAGATTCTTTAAACAAGAAAATACGGCTCATCAACTCATAGAGGCCTTCTTGTTTATCTAAAATATGTTGATCTGGTGCGTAGCTTTCAAAAAAAGACTTATATTCCATCATCTCTTGTTTGTGGCCTACAGTTCGCAAGAAATGCAAGATTACGCGTCGTGTTTCACGCCATGATTTTTTCCCATAAATAGCTCGACCATTAGCCCATTGGTCCTTTATATATTGAAACATACACTCTCCTTACTTATACATATTTCATTTCAAAAGATTGTCAAAAGATTGTCAAAAGATTATTTTTTCTATAAACTCTTATTCTATCTATGTTTTTTGGATTTTCTAATCTATCAATATAATAATTTCAAAAGATTATCAAAAGATTATTCCAAAAATTCTTGTATAGTTATACATTAATGATTGAATCAATCATCCGTTTATGTCCAAAGTCTTCATTGGCTTGTACCAAACCTGCCTCATATATGTCTGGATGTTCAATCATTTTGTTTACGAATTGTTCTAATCCAGCACGAATCGTATCCACCGAGGATATGTCTAAGCTTTCACCAACATGATAATCGCGCAGCACCTCAGGATTGATTTCAGGCGATACCAAGGCCGGTTTATAGAACCCAATAGCCGTATAAAGCATGGCGCTCCAGTGATAGCGATACCGTTCAGCACCATATGGCATCAAGATGGCATCTACGTCTAGTAAAGCCTTGTCCCAATCGGATCCGATGAGGTTCGCATGTAGGAATGAAAGCCCTGGCACGTCCTTGTATTCGTCAGCGATGGCATCGAATAGTTCGCCGTCCTCAGGTTTTGCTGTCGCCCCTTGTACCAAGAGTTCTACGGGACTCGTAAAAGCAGCTGTTTTGAAAGCATCCAATAACGGGATAATATTCTTTTCTTTGCGGAATTGACCGAAAAATCCAAGACGAAGCGGCGTATGTGTAGAGAAGATTGGCGTTTCACCCGTCGAAGGGGTAAACACAGGAGGTAGAATAGGACGTACGCGCGGTAGGTCACTGCGCAGCATATCGTCGCGCAAGGTGATAACATCTAGGTAAATATTTTGATATCGATTGGCACGTTCCGCTTGTTTCAAGAATCGTACGTTTTCACCCTTGCCAATGCCATGGAAAATAAAGTGAACAGGTACCTTTGCATGTTTTAAAGGCGTATCCAATAGTGCTTTTATATAGCGATACGTAGAGGTAGGAATGATTAGAGCATCACAGTTGTGTTCCTCTAATTTCTTAGCAGCTGAAGTAAACCATGCACGGCGACGTCGTTCACGCAAAATGGACAAGAACGGTTTTTTCCATTTCGATGCACCTGCATAGGTCACTACCTCTCCGCCTTCAAGATAGATAACCTCAACGCCATAATCAACCTTAAAGGTAAAGTTCTCCGGCACCATCAATACCGGTTCATGACCTTGGCGTTTTAATTCATTGATGATCATGCGGTCAAATTCTACCTCATGACCAGCAGGCATAATGATGCTTTCCAAAATGGCTACGCGCATTGTGGTCCTTCCTTTCTCTACTAACACTCATCTGTTATCTAGAATCTATTATCTAGATCTGTTATAGTTTCCCATTGGATTTCAATAAATAATATAGCTTTACGTACTTAATCATGGTATAGAAATAATGGTTCACGGAAAGGATAAATCCCATTTTTCCATCTAAAAAACCTCTATCTAAAATGTACACCTTGAAAAAAGCCCAGCTTGGACGGATAAGAATATCCTTTACAAAGGAACAGGATTTTCCGTTTTCCTTATATTTCTTAGCCGCCAATGTCGTATAATTATTGAATTTATTGAAATACTGATGCCAATTATCGTAAGTATAATGATACATTTTGCCATGTAATTTAGCCTCAGGATAGGTGCTGGATATAGTTTCGTGTACAAATCCTTCTATATTCGTACCCTCTTTTGGCATAAATCGCAACACGTAATCAGGTCGCAACACACCATGAGTGGCCTTATTGTGATGGAATACATTCGACCGTTCAATCCAGTATGCTTTTTTCTCATTCTTAGCCAGCACATCTTGTGCTTCTCGTTGTAATTCTGGCGAAATGCGTTCATCTGCATCGAGGAAGAAAATCCATTCGGACCGAGCCTCTTCGACAGCAAAACGTCGTTGTTGAGACCAATCGCCATTCATAGCATGATGTACGACGCGGGCCCCCATAGATTCAGCAATCTCTACCGTTTTATCCGTGCTGCCATCGTCGATAAGAAGCACCTCATCAGCAAATTGTGCAGATGCGATACAGTCTTTCATATGTTGTTCTTCATTTTTAGCCAAAATAATGACCGTTACTGTTGCCATGTATGTCTCCCCTATTGTACATTAGCATAAAATTTCATCATCCACGCCGATAAGGAGCGCCAATATTCTGCGTCCTGCGCGTGGTTATCGATTGGGCGTATGTATTCGGATGGTTCCGCCGTGTAGGCTTGGTATTGTCCGTAATCGCCGAGCACATCCCCTACCATGTCGCTTGTGATCCATTGGTATGGTGTTACATGCACATCCGGTTGTTCATCAAATGCGGATGGCACCGCCGCATAATATTCGAACCCTTTTGGCGCGATGGCCTCTATGATCGTTGGCATGATGCTTAGATGCGTGCCAATAGATGCAGGTAGTGATGTTTGTGAAAGCTCTGGATGTTGCATATAAAATACGGTATTACGAATTTCACGCATCGTATAATCCCGATGCAAGAAGGATGTATTATTAAATTCACCAAATAGATTGGAATGGTCACCCGTTACGATGAACAAGCTATCTGGGAACTTCGCTTTCATAGCATCTACAAAATCAAAGATGGCCTTATCACAATATTTGTAAGTTGCTAAGCCCTTATTGCCATCCTTGCGATTTAAAATATCATCGCCAACGCCAGGCAAATCGCGGCGTGCATCAAAATCAAGGTACTTATCTTCTAATTTATAGGGACCATGATTAGTCGTAGTATATACAAAATGGAATGTCGGTTCCTCCATAGCTACGATGCGTTTTGCCGCCTCTTCGAGGAATACGTGATCGTATACGCCAAGCCATGTTTGCGGTGCTTGAGGACCACAGAATTCGGTAGCATTTTCAATACGGTCAAAGCCTTGGGCCTTGCCGTATTTCGTAAAGTTACCACTCGATGAGTTACCACCGTACCAGTAAATGGTTTGGTATCCTAATCGTTTTATCTGTGCTGCCAGAGCAGTTGGCAATGTATTGTTCCAAAAAATTTCCTTTTCATTTAATTCCATGCCGCTATCATAGATACCGCTTATGAGGCTTGAAATAGAAGGACGTGACACATTACCGGCTGGCAAGAAATTAGGCACACACGCCGTATGCACATCAGCCGCAAACTCACGCAATCCTGGACAGATATTAAAATTCATATACAACAGATCCATGGACCACTGAGGGATGCTTTCACCAACAATCAAAAAGATATGCTTAGGCTTAGCAATGCGAGCACCCTTTGCTACGCGTTTAAAGGCATACAATGGATTATCCAAGGTTTGCCAATCACGGCACGGCATAAGATGGTTCACATCCTCTACGAGTTCCTCATCGGATTTCATTTGCGCCGCTGTCAACGGCGTTTTGCGAACCAATTTGAGAGCCTCTAAATCGTCAATGGTGGCCTTTGCAAAGAAGATATCCTCCTTAACGATGGTTGGCACCACGTCCCATTCCGGTTTATTGCGGTGATTCAATGTCCCACCATAATGAAGCCAATAGTAAATCACCACATAGATTACCAAAAATCCAAAGGCACTAGCGCCAGCTGCGATATTGCTTTCAAAATGAGGATACGGAATGGACGGAATCGCAGACAGTAATGTGCTAGCCCCATAGCTAATGACCGCTACAGGAATGAATCCGGCGAGCACCCACCAACCCTTGTCTTGATTAAAGAAAATATCGATGAGGTTTTTCTTATCCGCATGCTTACCATAGTGCAACATGTAGTTATAGGTATCGTTAAAATGCTTGTAGAACTGCATCTTACCGGCAAAGGCAGCATATATAATGCAGCTCAACACCGTATTTAAAACGATGGCTGCCATCATGTAGTAATCTGGAAAAGCCAAGAACGGCAAGGTTCCAAGCACAAGCAAAATCAATAGCTGATAGGCGTTGATATCCATGCCCCACCAAAATCCAAAGGTAAAGCAAGTACGAATGATGTGTCCCTTGCCCTTTAGCGTTTCATATGGATGGTACACGCCGATAAAGATAGCCCTAAAGATAGCACAGAGTATAGGCATCCAGAGGAATAGTTTAATATTTTGTTGGAGGGATAAGAAAAATTGTTCACCCATGATAGTTCCTTTTGTAAGTAAACAAACCCTATATATTCCCTGACAATATGGAGTTCATTTTGTTAATGATATAAATTAAAATATTCCCCTATTGGATACTATCCCCATGTTTTAACCGCCAAGCCGTTAATTCTCGCATGGTTTTCATAGAGTTAGCATAGGCTTGCGGCATTTGTTCATTTTCTAAATAAATACCATTTGTATCCATCCACAAACGATGGTTAAACACGAATGGCCCTTGATTAAATAGACTCGGCACCATAGCTTCATAGGTTTGCCCTGTGCGACCTACGAGTTCCGCTAAGGTCGGAATGATTTGGATGCTCATGCCGAATGCATTTGGTGAAAGCCATTCTTTTTTGATGCCTTGTCCATAGAAAATAATCGGAATCGTAGAGAACACATTAGCACTTTGTTCACGAGCAAAGGTAAAGCGTTCGCTATGGTCACCGGTGATAACAAATAATGAAGTTGGATCAGATTGTTCCTCTTTGCTAATAAATTCACCCATCACATGGTCTGCATACCATATGTGGCCCATTTCGTTAATTTGCTTATCCGTATTGGCAATGGAATCTGGCAAGTTCTTACGAACCTTATCCGCATCATAGCCTTCCTTCGCCACATTCACACTATATGGAGGATGATTCGACGTAGTCATGATGACATTGATGATTTTTTCGCCACGATGTTTGTCCATGTATGCATTGATAGCCTTGAACATATCTCCATCGGCTACACCCCAAGCATTTGTTTCATTGCTCGGCATTTCAGATGCATCGTGAAATTCATCAAAACCTTGTTCTAATGCAAAGTTCTTAACATTTTGCCAAGTACTAAAACCGCCATACCAAAATACGGTCTTATAACCTAGTTTTTTCATAACCGGTCCAATACCGAGGCCATATGGTTCTTGTAGCATGCCTACGCTATAGTTTGGATACATCCCCGTATCCGGCATGCCCGTTAATAAACCAATAATGGCAGGCATCGTACCTGTTCCTTGAGCCAAGGCCATTTGCGTACCCATCGCCTGTGGACTAGCCGCGTACTTACGACCTTGCTCTACAAGATACGCACCAGGTTCGTTGAATTCAGCAAGAAATGGCCATAAGCCATAGGATTCACCGAGAATGATATTAATAGATTGCGGTTGTTGTTGTAATCGCTCTGTTGTTATCGTTTTTGTGAAAGCTTCATCAAATCGTGTACTATTAGGATTACCGCCAATGGCCTGTATTTTTTCATGTAATTCAGCAGGTGTTAAGTGAATATCCTCTAGCTCTGAAGTCCGTTTCGCAATAGATTTTACACGGTATAACGCTTGTGCATCGTCTAATATTGTTTCATTTAATAGATTTGAATTAAGTCGAGCTGCGCTTTCCCAGTTAATGGAATTCGTATAACCAAAGGCTCCACCAAAGCGGAAAAATACGAATAGTACACCAAATCCAACAAAACTTAGAACACCAGTAATCCATTTACTACGCTTAGTACTAGGTGCCCATTCATATGTGTTGGTATTTAGTACTTTCACTAAAAGCCAAGTGAAAATAATACTAAGCGCAATGCCACCAATTAAATATGGTATACCATGATATTCATTGATAGCCGTATTGATAATGGCATGAATATCGTCATGTTTGCCATTGATAAGCATCGCATTGTAAGAGGAGTTAAATATGGTATAAAACGGAATACGCCCCATAAAAAGCAATGTAAAGAAGATGGTAACAAATCCATACCAAACCTTGCGTACACCTTGGGCCTTCCATTTCGGCCACACTATAGATGGCAATGTAGCAAATAGCAAACTTACAAGGACAATCGATCCAACGGTCTTCAAACTCAACCGAAAACCAAGCCATAAAGACATTAAAATACTGTCCATTGTAGTCGTATCTAATTGAGATTGAAATATAATTAAAAATACGATTCTAAAAAGCGTAAACAAGATAGAAAAGAACAAAAATGCTTTTAATTCCTGTTGAATGCCTTTTATCCAGTTCAACCAACGATTCATACCATTCCCCAACTTTATATACTATATTTCCTACACCGCGGCCCCTTGCACCGCTTGCATTTTCCACAGCCCTTATCCGTAGTTTTCTGGCCGTGGTCATTTATAAAATCTACGGTTAGTCCTTTTTTGTGGACTTTTGAGACTCCTTCTTCAAGGCTTTTTCTAATTTCTTAGCCTTTTTATCCTTCTTAGCATCCTTGTCTTTCTTAGATTTTTTAGAATCCTTATCCTTCTTACTTTTTTTGGACTCTTTGTCCTTCTTGGACTTCTTAGATTCCTTTACAAGTTCGAATTCTTTCTTAGACTGCTTGTCTTTCTTGTCCTTTTTTTTATCTTTGTCTTTCTTTTTCTTATCTTTTTTAGCCTTTTTCCCTGAAAGCTTCGCCCATTCTTCTTCTACGCGTTTCAGTTGTTTTTTGATAAGCTTGTCGATTTCCTTTTGTTGTTTAGTTTTATCCTTATCGCCCGTGGATTGTTTAGAGTACAACAAGGAATTCACCATATCATAAGGATCTAAAGATGTATGAATATCTCGGTCTAGGATACTTTCATCATCAATATCTTCGATGTCATGATCTACGTCGTGTAACTTAACTTGCTCCATCGCATAATCTAAGTTGTCTTGATTAGACGCACCATAACCCATCGGTTTATCAAAGGAAAGAACATCGCCAAATAAATCGCGTTCCAAGCTTTCATAAGAATTAAGCATACTCATGCGATCCTGAACGACCTCAATTTGATTCCACAATTCCATCAAATTCGCCGTATACTGCATGCGTTCCTTAACCTCTAAATAGGCTTGGTGAATAACAAACAATTCTTTTTCATTAAGACCTTCTTCAGCGCCGATTTCTTCAATCATTTGCTGAATCTCTTGATCGCGATTATAACGCTCTACTAAGGCACTGCGAATTTCTTCAATAAGACTTGCTGACACGCGTTCCATACGTTCCTCCTTTATGGTATATACTCAGCCCTAATCACTATGATTAATCATTACGAATCAATACATACCATGGTGAATAGAAAATAAATTTTTATACTCTCTAATCTATTATTATATCAGAAAATATGCGGATTTTCTGCGTGTTTTAGTGAAAGTACGTAAAATTTGACTATCCTTTTATATCATGCTATTCTATGAGTAACAAAGGAAATTAGTATGAGGCAATGTTTTCATACGAAAAAATAGCAGGGTGGCAGCCCTGCTATTTTTTATTGTGCTGGTTACTAACTAAACTATCTATCCAGCCACTTGCAAATATAATATGCAACTATACTTGCTATGATAGATAAAAAAAAGGAAATTAATATCTCCGGCAATGTTTTCACCTCCTTTCTGTTACCAGAATGGAGTAGTAACAATTAGATTATATAATGTCTATATATACTTTTCTATAAGAATAGATAAAACGAAATATAGAGATAAATTAATTTACTAAAACACATTCACTCTATATACCAATATGCATTCTTTGTCGTCAGTTTTTCGAAATAAATCGCCGCATTGTATTGATTCTTCTGCTTCGAGGCGCACATGGTTATTTAGGAAATTCTCTACTTCTTCGTTAACATAATAGAAGAATAGTAGAATTTCTCTTGGATGATGATATAAAGAATCAAAGATATTACCTAGTACGCGTTTAATGGTATGAAGTGCAAAGGGGTTAAAGAAAAAGCATCGATCTGCATTGTCTGGTAATGTATAGGTAGCAGCATCGCCTAGGACAAAGGATACGCGGTTCTTGGCAGCTGGGCTTTCACCATTCATAATGGCACGCTCATACAAACGTTCATCGTATTCAATGCCGATGGAATGGCACCGCGTCTGATTGGCCATAAATATGCTAACGCGCCCCTTGCCACTGCCGTAATCGATGAGAGTATTTTGTTTCGTAATATAACCACTGTTCGCGAGGCGCTCAAGAACACAATAATCCGTCGGCTCATATGGATGATGCTCTGCATCCGAACGGCTATCATCACGGCCTGTGGTTTTGATTTGTAACACTTGTTCCCATTCCTGTTCGCTTGTCATCATAATATATCCCCTATCGATCATATATATGTAAATTATATTCTTATCAATCATTGTATACATAGATAGCATCATTTACAAACGTTAGATGAGTATGTGATATAACAAATGACAAAGGAAACCAATGTGTGACACGTTTTCACGCAAACAAAAAAGGAGGGTGGCGGCCCTCCTTTTTTGCGCTATTTACCATATATGATTTGAATATGATATACTAAAGAGTAATATTTCAATTTTTCTCATGTGTAGAATTGTATCTCATAAAAAGGAGTATTTACTTACATGGACAGTGATCTGACCTTAGATTTTATAATTATCGTCATTTTAATCATCGCGAACGGCATTTTTTCCATGACCGAGCTCGCCATCGTCAATGCCAAGAAACGCCGCCTCGAGGAGATGGCCGAGTCTGGCAATGAGCGCGCCAAGAAGGCCTTTGAGTTGGCAGAGAATCCGAACGAAATGTTCTCTACCATCCAAATCGGCATCACCCTCGTCGGTATTTTGACCGGTTTGTATTCCGGTGCCACCTTTTCCGCGCCGTTAGAGGACGTTTTGGTGAAAGCCTTCCCTAGTATTGCTCCGTATGCGGCTTCTATCAGTTCCTTCTTGATTGTTGCCATCATCACCTATCTATCACTTGTCATCGGTGAATTGGTGCCAAAACGCCTAGCCATCAACAGTCCTGAAGCGATTGCCGTTATCGTATCCAAGCCAATTTACTGGCTTTCACAAGCATTAAAACCAATCGTACTGTTCCTCGGCGTGTCCACAGATTTTCTATTGAAAATATTGGGCGTCACTGTGAAAGAAGAAGCACCTGTAACGGAGTCAGAAATCAATAAAATGCTCACCGAAGGCGTAGCCATGGGGGCCTTTGAAGAAGAGGAACCAATCCTCGTAGAAAACATTTTCCACTTAGCAGACATGAATGCAGGCGATGTCATGACACCGCGAACGCAGCTCAAATGGATTGATTTAAACTCGTCCGAAGAAGAAATCATGGAGGTCCTAAAAACGGCCAACCAATACCGCATTCCAGTAGGTGAAGACTCCCTCGACGAATTGCGCGGCGTGGTCAACGTGACCGATGTAATGGTCCAATGCTTACAAGGCGAAAAATCCTTGCATCATGTCATCCATTCTTGTCTGAAAGAACCATTGCTCGTACCTGAGTCCATTTCTCTTATGAAATTACTCAACACATTGCGTAACGAAGGCGTTCACGAAACCATCGTCCTCGACGAATACGGCGGCTTTAGCGGCCTCGTTACCTTGCACGACATCATGGAAGAAATCGTAGGCCTCATGCCATCCGGCGAAGAAGAACGCCAAGAAGAAGAAAACCGCATCGTCGAACGCGAAGACGGCACTTGGCTCGTAGACGGTCTACTCGACGTAGACGAATTCAAAGAATTCTTCCACATCGTCAAAGAACTACCACGCGAAGAAGACGACCTCTACAAAACACTGGGCGGCCTCATGAACCTTCTATTCGGTAGAATCCCACGCGAAGGCGACAAAACAAGCTGGGACGGATACACATTCGAAATCGTGGACATGGATAATACACGGATAGACAAAATTTTGGTTAGTTATGTTGAACCAGTTGTGGAACAAACAGAAGAATAAAAATGGATGAGAGAACCCCTCTTGAAAGCCGACACGCTACTGCGCTACGCGGAGCCCGAAGTCGTTTTCAAGAGGGGTTTTCTCATCTTCTATTCTACGTTTGTTGCACAACTTTATTAACATAATCTATTGTGGATAGACAGGCCGGGTCTGACTCCGGCCTACGGCCTCCGCAGGGCCAAAGTCGTTTTTGGAAGTCTATTTTTTTATTACTAATATCCTATGATCCTACGTGCTCAAATTTTCATTTCTGCTGTAATTCGCACAACTGATTAAACATAATCTATGAGAGAAACACGCTAAAGCGGGACCCGAAGTCGTTTTGGTAGCACCATGTGCCTTTTTCACTCTTACTGTAATTCGCACAACTGGTTAAACATAATCTATGAGAGAGACACGCTACGCGGAGCCCGAAGTCGTTTTCAGGAGGGGTTCTCTCTTCTTCTATTCTACGTTTGTTGCACAACTTGGTTAAAATAAATCAGAATGTGATCCAGTATCTGATAAGGTTAAAGTTAAAATATCATTTTCAATATAATAAATTAATAACCAATCTGGTTTTATATGACATTCTCTATATCCTTCATAATTTCCAGTTAATGCATGATCTCTATATTTTATATCTAATGTTTGACCTTGTCTCAACATATCAATTACATTATCTAGCAATCTAATATCTAATCCACGTTTTTTCATTAACTTATAGCTTTTTTTAAAAGTAGAAGTAAATTTAACTTTATACACTAATCAGATTCCAAAGCAGCCTTTAACTCATCCATTGTTTCATAGGATGGTACATTAGGATCTCTAGAAATTCTTTTTGCTTCTACCAAAGCTTCTAATGTCTTTTTATTATAATGTGGATCTTCAACTGTAAAAGGTAATCCACCTTTTATCAAACATTGCCGTAAAAATATATTGATTGCACTAGATAAATCTAAACCTAAATGTCTTAATAACTCTAATGATTCTGCTTTTACATTTTCATCAATTCTAATCTGAGTAGGCACAGTTGCCATAATACCACCACCTTTTCTTATACTTAATATAATACAAAAACACTACAATTGCAATACAATGTATTATTTTATATTTAAAACCTAAATTTCTCCCCGAAGGTCCCCTCTCTCCAATTATTAGAAAATATATATGTTTGTATTTTTCAAATTCAGATTTACAGTAAATAAGGACTGGCTTGTCCCAAAACGACTTCGCGCTCCGCGAAGCGCAGTAGCGTGTCGGCTTTGGGACGAGCCAGTCCTTTTATATTGCTAAACTGTATTCTTCAAGCCATCAGGCGCAGACCGTTAAGGTAGCTGGAGGTTTTAGGAAGGTGCCTCATGGTTACTAAATTTAGAAAACATATATATTTTCTAATATAATTAATATCCTTATAGAATTTTTATCTAATATATAGTATTATTTAATTGTATAAAATATATATTTTGTAGTAGTTATTGCTTTCACAATAATCTCTATTACGTGTGTGAAGGAGAGGATTATGAATCGTAGTGTATTAGGTTTGACCACGGCGCTGTTGATGAGTGCACTCATCATCGGCGGTTGTGGGTCGAATCAAGATGATCAGAATACGAGTCTCAAGGTACGGACGATTACGATTGGCGAAGAGGCTGGTACGACGAGTGCTGGGTATTCGGGAACCATCAAGAACCGGACGGAAACGAATTTGGCGTTCCAGGTTGGCGGCCGCGTGATTAACAAGTTTGTCAGTGTTGGTACGGCTGTACAGGCCGGTCAGGTGATTGCTCAAATTAACGGCGCTGACACGGCGAGTCAGGTGCAAAATGCGCAAGGTGCGGTTAAAGCGGCGCAATCTGCTTATGATTTGGCCAGTACGAATGCTGAAAGATACCGCGCTTTGTACGCTGAGCAGGCTATCAGCAAATTGCAATTGGATCAAGCGGAAAATCAATTGAATGCAGCGAAGGCTCAGTTGCAACAGGCCCAAGCAGGTCTCAATTTGAGTAACAATCAAAATAGTTATACTACTTTGGTTGCTCCAGATAGTGGTATTATCACAGCTCTCAATGTCGAGGCCGGTCAAGTCGTGGCAGCAGGCCAGGCTATAGGTACCTTGGCGGCCGGTCATGAACCTGAGGCAGTCATCGCGTTGCCAGAACAGGAAATGAGCAAAATTCACCCTGGTAGTACGGCAACCATCACATTTTGGGCTTTGCCTGATGTGAAAGTACAAGGTATTGTCCGCGAAATTTCACCGGTTCCAGACCCTGTAGCGCGAACATATACGGTCAAAATTACCTTGCAAAACCCTCCAAAAGAGGTGCAGCTCGGTATGACCATCAACGCCATCCTCAATCAAACGGATACAGCGGATATTTCCATACCGTTGACGGCGTTGGTGAAAGACAAACAAGGTAATAACGCAGTCTATATCATTCGAGACAAGAAAGCACATCTCGTTCCTATTCAAACCGGCGAATTTGGTAATAATTCGGTCATTGTTAAAAATGGCCTTGCTAAAGGGGATATTGTCATCACCGCAGGGACCCAACAATTACAAGAAGGAACGGCGGTGCATGAATGAAGAAGTTTAACTTAGCAGATTGGGCTCTGCGCCATAAATCTATCATCTACTACTTCATCGCCGTACTCCTCACCTTTGGTATATTCTCGTTCACCCATATGGGACGCATGGAAGACCCAGACTTTACGATGCGTACCATGGTCGTCGGTGTCTCATGGCCCGGTGCTTCACCGCAACAAATGTCGGACCAAGTAACGGATAAGCTGGAAGAAAAACTACGAGATTTGCCGGGTGTAGATTATACGAAGTCTTTCACAGACGGTAGTAAATCGGTTATTTATATCAATCTGAAAGAAGATTTACCATCGAACAAAATTCGTCCCGCTTGGGAAGAAGCGCGGAATATGATCAATGATGAATGGAAATCTTTGCCATCTGGCGTGCAAGGCCCGTCCATCAACGATCGATTCGATGATGTATATGGCACCATTTACGCGCTTTCAGGTGACGAATTCTCGTACGAAGAGAAACGGCAACAGGCGGAAGATTTAAAACGGCAGCTCTTATCCGTTCCGAATGTTAAGAAAATTACCCTCATCGGTGTTCAAGATAAGTCCTTGGATGTAACGATTAACAAGGACAAGCTCGCATCGTATCAGGTGAGCACACAACAATTATTGACCGCCCTTAAACAGCAAAGCGCGATGGTGCCAGCGGGCATGGTCAATACGGATACGAATAATGTATATTTACGCATTAACGGCGTCTTTGATAGCGTGGATGCGGTCAAAAATATGCCGGTTCGCATCAATAACCAAACGATTCGCCTCGGCGATATTGCGGACGTAACGATGACCTATAAGAACCCATCCAGTCCTCAGTTCTACTACGAAGGCAAGCCGGCCATTGGCATCGCTATTTCCATGGATGCGGGCGCCAATAACATCGAATTTGGTAAGGCTATCGATACGAAACTGAAAGAGCTAAAAACGACGATTCCTGCAGGCTTAAGCCTCGACCAAGTGTCGAATCAGCCGCATATCGTTAAGGAATCCATCGGCGATTTCTCCCAATCTTTATTCGAAGCTATCGCCATCGTATTGCTCGTCAGCTTTGCGTCCCTCGGTATCCGTACGGGTATCGTGGTGGCCCTCACCATTCCGGTCGTCGTGTCTACAACGTTTGTACTGATGTATGAAAATGGCATTTATTTGCATAAGGTTAGCCTTGGTGCCCTCATCTTGGCACTGGGCCTGCTCGTAGATGACGCCATCATCGTCGTGGAAATGATGAGCGTTAAGCTCGAAGAAGGCTTTAACCACTGGCGCGCCGCAACGTTCGCCTATGAATCAACGGCCTTTCCGATGCTGTCCGGCACGCTCATTACCTGCGCCGGTTTCTTGCCTCTCGCCTTGGCGGAGGGCATGGTTGCGGAATTCACAAAATCCCTGTCCATCGTCGTCTTTATGGCCCTCATCCTATCCTGGATTGCGTCCGTTCTGGTCAGTCCAGTGCTGGGCTACAAGATTATCGAAAACAAGGCCGAGAAACCCGAGTCGGAATGGACTCGTCGCGATCATATTATGCATCGTATGAAAACCGTTTTTTATGCTCGTTTTGAAAGCCTCCTTCACTGGGCACTGGGTCATCATAAGGCCGTTTTACTCATAACATTAGGGGCTTTCATCCTATCCTTGCTTTCATTCCCGCTCATCAAACAGGAATTTTTCCCATCGTCGACGCGGAATGAAATCATCGTATCCATGCAATTTCCTCAAAGCTCGTCCATCGATTATACCCAAAGCCAAGCTAAATCATTGGATACTTTGTTAAAGGATAACGAACATATCGACCATTTCACCACCTATGTAGGCGAATGGTCACCGCGATTTGTATTAACATTAGAACCGGAATTGCCTCGTGCTAATTTCATGCAAACCATCATCGTTACCAAATCCTTAGAAGATCGGGATGCGTTGTTCAAGGATTTACAAGATCAATTAAACGATCAATATCCATCAGCCCTCATCAACATGCAATTCGTCCAAATCGGACCGCCGTCAAAATACCCTGTTATGCTCCGCGTATCGGGTCCTGATGCGTCTGAGGTTAAAACGATTGCAAACGATGTGAAAGCCAAGATGCAAGAAGATAAGGATTTACATAATATCGCCTTCGATTGGCCGGATACAGAGCCAGTCGCTCAAATCCATATCGACCCAGATAAAGCGCGGTTGCTAGGCATCAATAGCTACGCCGTATCACTTCATCTACAAAGTTTATTATCCGGTACAAAATCTGGTGAATACTACGAAGGAAACCAAACTATTCCTGTTACTTTCAGATTGGGCGGCAATGAAAACCACAACTTAGCGGCACTTTCATCATTACCAATCCAAACAGGAAATGGTTCCTATGTACCGCTCAGTCAAATCGCAACAATTTCGATGAGCCAAGAGGAAGGCATTATTTGGCACCGCAACATGATGCCAACCATCAGCATTCATGCTAATGTAGGCCCTGGCGTTCTTGGCAACGCTAAAACGAAGGAAATTTACAAAACCCTTGAAGAATACCGTCAAAACTTGCCAACCGGCTATACCATCGACCTCGATGGTTCCGCCGAAAAGAGCGTCACTGCCGTTCAAAAACTGCTCGTCCCAATGCCAATCATGCTCTTTGCGATCATGACGATTCTCATGTTCCAATTAAAGAGAATTGCCCTCATGTTTATGGCCCTATTTACCGCTCCGCTTGGGCTCATCGGTGTTGTACTAGCCCTAAACCTTACGCGTACACCACTTGGATTTATGGCCATACTCGGCATCATTGCCCTCTCCGGCATGATTATTCGTAACTCCATCATCCTGTTGGACCAAATCGAAATCCACCGCGCCGAAGGACAATCTGCCCGCGAAGCTATCATCAACTCCGCTACATTACGTTTCAGACCAATCATGCTAACCGCCATCGCGGCCATCCTTGGTATGATACCACTCATGGGGTCCGTATTCTGGAGCCCACTCGCCATCGCATTCAGCGGCGGCCTACTCGTAGCAACCATACTAACACTCATCGTACTACCAGTTATGTACGCAACATGGTATAAGGTTAAATAAACAATATATAATAGATATCTATTATAATCTAATAATTGATTGACTACTAATTCTGATAATGTTAATATAACTTTGACAAGGGAAATAAATAAGTTGCAATGTATTCACGCAACAAAGAAAAAACAGCAGGGTAGCAGCCCTGCTGTTTTATATTGCCTTACATACATATCCCTATTTTAAATTAGAACACGCCTGTTCTAATTTTTAAGAGCCCATTTATTACATACCAAAAAGCAGCAGATCACAAAATCTGCTGCTTTTTTTCTAATTTAGCCTGTCGTATTTAATAGAAAATAGATGGGGCCACTTGTTTCATGACTTTGGCCCTGCGGAGGCCGAAGGCCGGAGTCAGACTCGGCCAGTGGAAGTTTTAAGCAAAATAGGATAAGTAGTGTTTCCGAACGACTTTTTCTCTAATTTAGCCTGTCGTATTTAATAAGGAAAGCTGAGCATGACTTCCATGCGACTTTGGCCCTGCGAAGCCCAAAGGGCGGAGTCAGACCCGGCCGGTGGAGCAGGGAAGTCATGCTCAGCTTTCTCCCACTTATTAAACTACAACGGCCGTCCCATTACATGTCACCATAAGCATGCCGTTTTGAGCACCTACTGTGCTGTATTGGAATGATACGCCAATAACGGCATTAGCACCGATTTTACTAGCCCTTTTTGCCATTTCATCGATTGCCGCTTGGCGTGCGTTCATTAGGGAATCTTCATAACTACCGCTGCGGCCACCAACGATATCACGAATGCCGGACATAAAGTCTTTTACAAAGTTACGGCCTTCAACGACTTCGCCAAATACGATGCCTTTGTACTCTTGTACAGGTTTGTTCTCAATGTGCATAGTTGTAGTAATAATCATAGTTGTATCCTCTCTAATTGACCACAATATATTTTGATTTATTATAGCAAGGCTTTCACAGAAATACAATTACATATTATGGCATGTACAAAAAAAAGACCTATTCACTACTTTCATAATGAATAGGTCTAGTTTTTTTTGCGTTTTTATTTGTCAAAATCGCGGTCTAGGTTTACTTCTTTCAACGGAACGAGTTTAGTTTTGTTGATGTATTTGTAACCTAGGTAAACAGCGAAGAATATAGGCAATCCGATGTACGCAACGGATACACCGTACCAGTCGATGGTATCGCCTGTGAAAGCGGAGTAGTTTTGGCCACAGATGATGATGACGCATAGGATGAACGCCAAGATTGGACCAAATGGGAACAACCACGCCTTGTAAGGCAATTCTTTAAGGTCTCTACCTTGTGCAATGAACGCACGGCGGAAGCGATAATGGGAAATGGCAATGCCTACCCAAGCAATGAAACCGCAAAGGCCGGAGATGTTAACAATCCATGTATACGCTGTACCTTCGCCGATGAAGCTTGTAAGGAATGCAAACAAGCCAATAGCTGTAGTCAATACCAATGCAGGTACTGGAACGCCGCGTTTGTTGAGCTTTGCAAAGATTTGTGGCGCTTGACCTTCCTTAGCCAATGCGTAAAGCATACGCGTAGAGGAATAAAGGCCAGAGTTACCAGCACTCAATACGGCTGTTAAGATGATAGCATTGATAAAGCTAGCAGCGAATGCGAATCCAAAGCGGTCAAATACGAGTGTAAATGGAGAGATGGATACGTTTTCTACACTGGAATTCAATAGGTTTGGATCAGTATAAGGAATGAGGAAACCAATAACGGTGAAAGCCCCAATATAGAACAACAAAATGCGCCAGAAGATAGAATTAATCGCTTTTGGCACGTTCTTTTCAGGGTCTTCTGCTTCCCCAGCAGCTACGCCGATAAGCTCAGTACCTTGGAAGGAGAAACCAGCTACCATGAAGATAGCGAGGATGGATTCCCAACCGCCTACGAATGGTGCTTCCCCTACTGTCCAGTTCTCAAATCCAGGGGATGTACCGCCGATACCAAAGATGAGCATAAAGCCACAGAATAGGAATACGAAAACGGTAATAACCTTGATGGACGAGAATACGTACTCGCTTTCACCAAAGGAACGAGTGGACAAATAGTTAAGCCCAAATAGAATTAACAGGAACAATGCGGACCAAACGATGGCCGGCACATCAGGGAACCAATATTTCATGATGAGCGCCCCTGCCAGTACTTCGGCAGCCAATGTAATCGCCCAGTTAAACCAGTAGTTCCAACCTAAGGCAAAGCCAAAGGCAGGGTCTACATAGCGTTTTGCGTAAGTTCCGAAAGAACCTGGAATCGGTAAGTACGTTGCCATTTCCCCAAGGGATGTCATGAGGAAATATACCATGATACCGATGAGGCCATACGCCACAAGAGCACCACCAGGACCAGCCGTACTTACTACTTCACCACCGGCTACGAATAAGCCTGTACCGATGGCACCACCCAAGGCGATCATATTCATATGACGCGCTTTGAGGGATCGTTTTAAATGTTTTTGAGTATTAGAAGTATACTCTACGTTAGTATTCTGATTATCTGCCATGGGTCACCTCTTACAAATCTAAATTGCGCACATATTTTGCGTTATCTTCAATAAATTTACGTCGAGGTTCAACCTTGTCGCCCATAAGCACCGTAAAGATTTTATCAGCTTCGATGGAATCCTCTAAGCTAACTTGTAAAATCGTACGATTTTCAGGGTTCATTGTTGTTTCCCATAATTGTTCAGGATTCATTTCACCTAAACCTTTGTAACGTTGAATTGTAATACCATCACGGCCTACTTCATCAAGCTTAGCTGTAAGTTCTGCATCAGAGTACACATACCAATGAGATTTGCCTTTTTTGATTTGGTATAAAGGCGGTTGTGCGATGTAGATATGGCCTTCTTCTACCAATGGTTTCATATAGCGGTAGAAGAATGTGAGAAGCAATGTACGGATGTGAGCGCCGTCAACGTCCGCATCTGTCATGATGATGATCTTGTTATAACGAGATTTTGTAATATCGAATTCGTCGCCAATGCCTGTACCGAATGCAGTAATCATGGAACGAATTTCGTTATTCGCTAAAATCTTATCAAGACGTGCTTTTTCTACGTTAAGGATTTTACCACGCAATGGCAAAATCGCTTGGTAACGACGGTCGCGGCCTTGTTTTGCAGAGCCGCCCGCAGAATCACCTTCGACTAGATAAATTTCTGTCATAGATGTATCTTTTTCGGAGCAATCTGCCAATTTACCAGGAAGACTAGATACTTCCAACGCATTTTTACGGCGAGTTAAGTCGCGGGCCTTACGAGCTGCCTCACGAGCACGACTTGCCATCGTTGCTTTTTCGATAATTTTCTTCGCATCTTGTGGATGTTCTTCAAAGAATGTTTTGAGACCTTCAGATACAATAACATCGGTAATACCTTTAACTTCGCTATTGCCAAGTTTTGTTTTAGTTTGACCTTCGAACTGAGGTTCTAATACTTTCACAGATACGACAGCTGTCAAACCTTCACGTACGTCCTCACCGGAAAGATTGCTTTCATTTTCCTTGATCAAGCCAGATTTACGGCCGTAGTCATTGAGTGTACGAGTCAAGGCAGCACGGAAGCCGGATAGATGGGTACCGCCGTCAACAGTGTTGATATTGTTTACGAAGGACAACAAGTTTTCGCTGTAGCTATCGTTGTATTGCAATGCCACGTCTACCACAACGTCATCCTTTGTATTTTCAATATCGATAACAGTTGGGTTAACAACTTCTTTGTTTTCATTCAAGAATGCGATGAAAGAACTTAAACCACCTTCGTAGTGGAAGCTTTCAATACGAGGTTCCTCTTGGCGCATATCGCTCAATGTGATGCGAAGGCCCTTATTAAGGAACGCCAATTCTTGCAAGCGAATTTTCAATGTATCAAAATTGAACACCGTCGTTTCAAAGATTTCAGGATCTGGTTTAAAAATAACCGTCGTACCAGTACCTTCTGCCTTGCCGATTTCGTGCAATTCGGATGTTTTATGACCGCGTGCAAAATCGATTTCTTGAATGATGCCATTTTGAGATACTTGCACCTTAGTCCATTCACTCAACGCATTTACTACGGAAATACCTACGCCGTGAAGGCCGCCGGACACCTTATAACCGCCACCGCCGAATTTACCGCCAGCATGCAATTTTGTTAATACCAATTCTACCGCAGACATGCCGGACTCATGCATTCCTGTTGGAATACCACGGCCATCATCGACAACGGTAATACTATTATCTTCATTAATGGACACTTCGATATGCGTCGCATACCCTGCGAGCGCTTCGTCCACTGAATTGTCTACTACTTCATAAACGAGGTGATGCAAACCGCGAATGGACGTACTACCAATGTACATCCCTGGGCGTTTACGGACCGCGTCTAGACCCTCAAGAACTTGTATATTCTGAGCGCCATAATTTTCTTCAGCCATTAAACAAACTCCTCCTAACGACATAAACCGCAACATGCTCATACACAACACATCTGCGGTGCTAGATTATCTCTTTATTATACTATAGATTGCTTGTATCGTGAAAGCCCTATAATTTGCTACTTAAAAGCATATAAAACTCATCAATCCGCTTTTTTAATGTTTTAAGCGATATACCAGATGCATACACACCATCATCTGTTACAATATACGTTTTTACCTTATCCTCAGGCACCACATACATGACCTCTGCGTCATAATGCGAAATGCCCGTCCTATGATGCTTACCAGATTCCGCATGAATCATAGTAATAATCGAATTCATAGGGATACTAAAATTATCGCCAATATGTAAGTACATAAATCTCCTTATTCTTTTGAGGTGGATGGGGAGTGCTTTCTCACTCCCCATCCACCTCATATAGCCTAATGTTATTCCAATATCCCCCTAAGCATATTTAGCTCTTTTTGTTTTTCTTCGCTTAGGAATTTTGATCTGTATTTGTTACACAAATTGATAACGTGTTGGTCTGTCAGTTCTTCAAGCCGTTTGTGGGTGATGAGCATGGTGGCCATGTACATATGGTTTCGGCTAATAGACCCATGGTAGACCTTGTCTAGATAGAAGTAGATCAATTCCCGCATGGCTATGGAAAAATCTTTAAAGGTACATTTTATGTATTGTTGAGCTTCGCTATATTTTATATACGGACGTCGTCTGATTTGTGTTTTTATATCATTAATATGACTGCGATGCATTTCATATTCGCAGGAAACACAATATTTTGTTTGCCTGTTCATCAATGTATGGCAGCGCTCGCATCGATGAAATCCATGTTCTAGTAAATAGATTTCCTTTTTGCGACTACTAATGAGCACCTTACGAAATGGTTCTCTTAATGTCTCTTCTGCTAAGCTTTCAACCATAGCATCAATGGATTTCATATCATCATCGGACAAGGCGATTTTCGACATGTCGATATAGCCATCGATATCGGGCATATCGATTTTCAAAATTTCGGTATTAACCGTTTCTTTCACATAGCTCTGCCGATGCATAATAAGGCCCATTTCTGTGATGATATCACTCTTGTAATAGTCATTGATAGCCTTAAGGATGCGTTTTTGGTTCATTTTAACCTCTTGCATCCACTGCGAAGTATCGGCGCTGAGCACGATTTTTGGAGGCTTGATATCGATGATGCGCGTATGACCAGCAAAAATGGGGCCCACCACATCACGCCAATGATGAATGAGTGTATTCAGTTTGAATTGTTCCAGTAAACCTAACTCATGTAGGCCACCAGCTAAGCACATATCAAGGCTTTCCATAATGAATGTGCCCCTCCTGACATTGAATAAATTGAACCCCTTGCAGGTTTTCAAAATCATATATATCCGTCGTGGTAATGACGGTTTGAATGCGTTTATGAATGAACTGCAACAAATTGTTCCGTCTAGCCTCATCAAGCTCGCTCAACACATCGTCTAAGAGCAATACGGGATATTCGCCTACTTCAGATTTGATGAATTCTAATTCGCTCAGTTTTAGTGAAAGCACGGCCGTCCGCTGCTGTCCTTGGGATCCAAATTTCTTTAAATCGATAGCATCGGAAAAGAATCGTAAATCATCGCGATGAGGTCCTACGCTGGTCGTCATGCGATGACGATCTTGAGGCAACGCCTCTTGCAGTAAATCGTAAAAGGCCTCCTTCGTGTACACCATATGCCCCTCTTCTACATACGGTTGTTCGTAGCCGATGGTGAGATTTTCAAGACCCCCCGTCAACTTACGATTCATCAAATCGATGAGCAAATTGATTTTCTTTAGACTTTCCATCCGTTTTTTTACGATGAAAGCCGCCATATCCGCCAGTTGTACATCCCATTCAGCAAGAGGAATATTTTGTTTACCGCGATATTCCTTTAATAATGTATTCCGTTGCTGCAATAACCTATTGTATTGTAACAATTGATGATAATAGGTAGCGCTGGTTTGAGATATTTCCATATCTAAAAATCTGCGCCGCCCCGATGGGCTACCCTTGATGAGCTGTAAATCCTCTGGGCAGAAGATGACCGTATTCAAGGTGCCAATCAATTCCTTTTGAGAAATCTTAGTATCATTTAAGCGGATATCCTTAGGACCTTGTCGAAATAGCTTAATATTAACCTTCTGTGGTGTCTCCTTTTTCTCAAAATTCACCACAATCCCCGCTTTATCAGCGTTAAATAAAAGCATATCCGACGTATCATTCGTGCGGTGGCTTTTACCAATGGTACCGACATAAATAGCCTCTAAAATATTGGTTTTACCAGCCCCATTGGTGCCGTACAAGACGATGATTTCAGGCTGCAAATCTATTGTTAAATCCTTATAGTTGCGAAACTGGAACAATTGCAGTGAGTTAATTCTCACCGATTATGCCTCCTCTTTGGTAACGATGAATTCTACATCGAGTCCATCTACGCCAATCACATCGCCAGCGCGACATTTTTTACGTTTTTCTGTAACGATAGTGCCATTTAATGTAAGCACTTGATCATCGATGAGGCCTTTCACTTGGCCCCCTGTTTCAATGACCCCTTCCAATTTGAGCAATTGATCGATTTGAATGTACTCCGTATGGATTGGTACAGATTGTTGTTTCATAACGTCCTCCTATGGTGGACAAATTACAGAATATACCAAGTATACAACCATGAGTAAAATGCATTGTTATACACTTAGTAATATGAATTTTTATGCATATAAATATACAATAATCTATTTAAGTACATACTGAATTCTCAATATAAAAACTAATCGTAGAATTGGCTTTCACAAACATGAGAATACATTACCATATGTAACGATTAGGAATTCGTACGAACAGGTGTAACTACGTACGTATAGTTCGGATTATTATCTTGGCGAATCACAACAGGACCATTTTGTTTTAAATACATGTGGATATTATCGCCTGTGCTGTGACGCAAGATATCGGAAATATAACGACCATTAAAGGAAATCGTGAACGGAGTGCCCTTAAATTCCACAGGAATTTCTTCCTTCGCCATACCAATTTCAGCATTTTGGCTGGACAAAGTCACTTGTTCTTCGGACCAGTCATAGCGAATAACGTTGTAACTCATATCCTTTGCTAACAAGGATACACGATCAACAGCACCGGCAAATTCCTTGCGGTCTACAACGGCACTGGAATCGAATTGAGCAGGAATTACCTTTTCATATTCTGGGTACGTGCCTTCGATTAAGCGAGAAATGATATAGATGGATTCAAACATGAACACGATTTGTGTGCGGTTCCAAATGATTTTAATAATAGAAGGATTATCGGTTGGCAATAAACGAGATACTTCTGCCAAAGCCTTTGTTGGAATGATGACACGCATAGGGGACGTCGCAGGTTCATCAATGGTTACCTTTTTAACAGCCATGCGATGTGTATCGGTAGCAACCATGGTTACTTCTTTGTCGTTTGCATCTTTGATTTCGAGCAAAGCACCGGCAAATACAGGACGATCATCGTCGCTTGCCGCTGCATAGTTCGTAAGGTCGATAAGTTCTTTCATCGCTTGACTATCGATATTTACATAATCTTGGTCGTGAATTTGCTCTACCAAGGAGAAATCATCTGGATGCAAGGTTACTAAATTAAATTCAGAGGAACCGGACGTGATTTTTAGCGTATTGCCATCCTCTGGTTTGCTCAATTGAATCGTTTCGCCTGGTAATTTGCGGATTAATTCTTGGAAATAACGAGAAGCAACTACTAATGTACCTGGTTCTAGGATGTCGGCGTCAATTGTTAATTTGATGCCCAATTCAAAATCGTTGCCTTGTAGTTCCACTTGATTGTTCTTTGTTGTTATATAAATGGAACCTGGTAGATTTGAACTTGTCTTATTTTGTGATACTTTTTGTAGAACGTTGATGGCTTTTTGGAGATTGGCCTTAGGAAATTTGATGTTCATAACGTAAATACTCTCCTTGTTTGTAATATTCGTTGTGTGATTTTCGTTGGTCCTCTATAGATAATCAACGATAGATCGGTTTTCTGATATGTTTTTGATTTGTTTGTTAGTTTAGTAGTATTTGTAGTAGGCGCTGTGAATGTGTGTACATGTGAAAGTTTTCTAGATTTTATGCGTTTCCACAGTTGTGGATAAGTGTGTGTATACCTTGTATTAGGTTATCCACATAGTCACAGAAAATATTGATTTCTGCCATATCCACAGATTTATACACAACATATCCACAGAGTTATCCACACCCATTTTAATTGAGTGATTTAGTTAAGTGATGAAAGCTTTGCTTTGATGTCTAGGATAATCTGTTTTGTTTCCGGATTCTTGTCGATTTCTTTGCTAATCTTATCGTACGCATGCAAAATCGTCGTGTGATCTCTAGAAAAAGCCGCTGCGATTTGTGGGTAGCTTTCATTAATTACATCGCGGCACAAATACATGGCAATTTGCCGTGGAAATGCGAATTGAGCCTTCCGTTTCTTGCCTAACAAATCTTGTTTCTTAATGTTGAAATAGGTACTGATAAAGTCTTGAATGGACTCGATATCGATGAGGGTTACGCGCTCCGTCGTGATGATGTCGGATAATGTTTTCTTCGTGTATTCCAAATCGATGCTGCTCGTCCGTTGTTCCAAGGATGCCGTACCGATGAGCTTGTTGAAAGCCCCTTGTAGTACGCGGATGTTTTCGTCGAATTGCAACGCCACGTAGTTGATGGCATCGTTGTCGATAATGAGATTGCGATTCTTGTTGTTTTCCTTTTCAACGAGGGCTTTTAAAATGGCGATACGCGTTTCCAAATCTGGATTTTCCATGGTTGCCACATAGCCCGCTTGGAATCTAGAACGCAAGCGTTCTTCGAACTGATCCATATCGTTTGGCATGGTGTCACTGGTGAGGACGATTTGCTTGTTATTGTCCAATAATTCATTGAAGGTGTTGAAAAACTCTGTTTTCGTGCCCTCTTTATTTTCTAAGAACTGAATATCGTCGATGAGCAATACGTCGATGTTGCGGAACGTATTGCGGAACAACTCGCCTTGCCGCTTGCGTATGGATTCGATGAATAAATTCATGAACTTTTCGCTCGTCGTGCACATCACCTTGAGATTAGGATATCTTTCAACGATGGCATTGCCGATAGCGTGCATTAAATGCGTTTTGCCAAGACCGGATGGACCGTAGATAAATAGCGGATTATAATCGCCGCCTGGATGTTCCGACACATTTTGGGCCGCCCCAAAAGGAATGCGGTTTGAATTGCCTGTAATGTAATTATCAAATCGATAGCCTCTGTTGAGCTGAGACGATGATAAATCGATAGGAATATCCGTAGACTGCAAGGTTTGCGCCGTTTGTGGCTGCTCTACAGGAAACATCGGCTCATCTGGAATTAACTCATCCACCTCTTTGCGCTGGATATACACAGGATCCGCGTACACCGGTGTGTAAAACTCCTCTTGATATGGAACCTTCTGCTTTGCAGGTGTTGAGGATTTTTCGATACTACTGTCTATATCACTTACGGTAGTATTTGTTAATGTGCTTGTACCTGTATCACTACTATCCGTAGTATTACCTGTGAAAGTATCTGCTACCTGTGGCGGTGCTGGTGTTTCTCCCTTTTGAGGAAATACGTCCAGTAACACCATATTTAATTGCTTGCCCGTCACTTGCTGGATGGCATCTGTTAACATTTTACTTACCATTTGCTGAGATTCAATGACGTTTTTTATAAAACTCTGCATAACTCCAATGTGTATAGAATTATTATCTATACTCATCGGTATAAGAGAAGTACTTAAACTTGAATAAATCGCAGGTGGCAGTGTTTGTTTCGCTACTTGTAATATATGTTCCCATATATCATTAATATCAGTTGCTTGCATGTTGTGCCTCTTGTGTATAACTTTTATTAAAATTGTGCATAACTTTGGTAATTATGTGCATAACTTATTCTAAAACTGTGGAAAAACCACAAAACCCTGTGAATAACCTGTGCACAACTTGTGAATAAGAAAAAATAAAATTCCCTTCTAACCTTATAAATACTGAGTTTATACTATTCACAGGTTAAAAGAGAAAAAATGTGGATAACTTTTCTAAACTATCCGAAAAAACTTATTAAAACATATAATTTTTACCAAATTCATATATAATTGTACCAAAAATGAAGGGAATTGTCATTGAGTCTGTGGATAACTTTTATGGAATTTGTTTATTTTAGCATTTTTATCTAAATCCGGTTTGGTGGTTACTTTTTAGCTCCACCGGCCGGGTCTGACTACGCCCTTCGGAGGCCGTAGGCCGGAGTCAGACCCGGCCGGTGGAGCGAGAAAATAGTAGGCAACCCTCATTACTTAAATGTAGTAATATTACTGGCAAACAAATTACACTTGTAGAGTTTAATCTAAACACCATATCTTTTTTATATAAATATATATAGAAAGCCCTGTTTTTTATTGACAGATTTGCGTTTTCCCTCTATAATTACCCTGTTATGGTATAAGTAAAACAAATATAAAACGAGGAGGTGTTTTACTAATGAAACGTACATATCAACCAAATACTCTTTGGAGAAAACGTACCCATGGTTTCCGTGAACGCATGAAAACTATCGGTGGCCGTCTCGTATTAAAAAGAAGACGTGCTAAAGGCAGAAAACGCTTATCTGCATAATATAATGGCTCAGCAAGAGCTTTCAGAAAACTTGGCGCTCTTGCCAAGTTTTTCTATTCTATAGGACTCGGACGATACAATGGATTACCGCTTAGATAAAACGAGACGTATTATAAACAATAATGAATATCGCCTTGTATATAAGCATGGTAAGTACGAGGTAGGACGCCTATGCGTGTTATATCGTATGCCTGTAGCGAAGCAAAAGACTCGTATCGGATTTGTGACGGGTAAGAAGGTGGGTTGTGCGGTTGAACGCAACAGAGCACGTCGCCTTATGAAAGAGGTATATCGCCTCAATCAGCATCAAATTCGCGAAGGATATCATATTGTTATCGTTGGACGTGGCCCTCTGAAGGACGCAACCTATGAACGAGCGGAAAAGGAAATACTGTACTTATTGCGTAAAAGCAAGCTCTTAGTATAATCCTATATAGGACCACAAGCATGGACAGCGCTATGCTTTGGTCCTATTCGCGTATTATGAGGTATATGGATTTGGTGGAACTGTCTTAGATACATGCGCCAATCCAATCATGGTGAATTCTATGAAAGATACATGTATAACTTTATTAAATCTTGTAAAACGAGGTGTAACCTTTGTTTTATGGCTCGTTATTCGCTTCTATCAGATTGCCATTTCCCCTCTCAAACCGGGATGTTGCCGATATTATCCCACTTGTTCCACATATACTCTGCAGGCCATTGAAAAATATGGGCCTTTGAAAGGTAGCTGGCTTGGGCTAAAACGCATTTTGCGTTGTCATCCATTCCACAAGGGCGGGTATGATCCCGTTCCGTAGATTGGTGTTGGTGAAAGCTAACGCTAGTTAGGGCTTTCACCAACAATAGTCGTCTAAGCGAGCACAGTTTTGGAAATACCTGAGCATCTGTATGGATGAAATTTAGACCATACCATAACGATATATGGATGCGCGAAGGAACCCAATTTAGACCTGCACTCGAAGGAGAAACAATGGAAATTTTTAACTATCTAGTTGAATTTATGCGCACACTTGTGACATATGCTTTCAACTTCACTGACATGGTCGGCTTCCCAAGCTATGGGGTGGCTATTATCATCATTACTGTCATTATTAAAGCGATTTTAGCGCCGTTGACAGTAAAACAAATTAAATCTATGAAAGCAATGCAAGAGTTACAACCTCGCATGAAAGAGCTTCAAGAAAAATACAAAAACGATCCTCAACGTTTACAAGCTGAGATGGGCGCTATGTACAAAGAAATGGGCGTAAACCCATTGGCTGGCTGCTTGCCTTTATTGGTGCAAATGCCGTTCTTGATCGCTATTTTCTACGCATTGCAAGGATATCCTTACAATCCTGAATTTGAACATTTCTTGTGGCTTCCAAGCCTTGGCGCATCAGATCCATACTATATCTTGCCAGTATTGAGTGCTTTGTCCACATGGATCATGTCCAGACAAACTGGTATGGGTGCTAGTGGTGCCGCTGCACAACAACAAAAGATTATGCAAATCTTTATGCCATTGTTCATCGGTTACATTTCCTTGAATTTCCCATCTGGTCTTGTTATTTACTGGATTGTATCCAATGTGTTCCAATTGGTGCAACAACATTTCATTTACAAGGGCTTAGAAGCTAATAAATAGGAGGCACTATGGAATTTATCGATGTATCTGCTAAAACAATTGAAGATGCCATCGCTAAAGGGGTTGCAGAACTTTCTATAGATGGCCGTGAATTGGTAGAAACAAAGGTTATTGAACAACCTTCTAATGGTTTTTTAGGTATTGGCCGTAAACCAGCTGTGGTTCGTTTGTTCTATACAACGGTAGCAGCTACGGCTACGGAAGAAGAAAAAGAAGTCATCGCTGAGACTTCTGATGCTGTATCGGATGCGCCTGTTGCGACTGATGAACGCGATGTGGCTGAATCTGTTGATGATTCTCCGGTATCTGTGAAAGCTAAACAAGAGCTTTCAAAAGAAACACAACAAATCATCGCTGAAAAAGGTAAGGAATTCCTTGAAAAGATGTTTGCTCAAATGGGCCTTATCGTGATGATTGAAAAGATGTTTACCGCTGATAAAATCACATTCCAAGTACATGGTGAAGACCTTGGTATCTTGATTGGTAAACACGGTCAAACCCTTGATGCTATCCAATATTTAACGAATTTGGTGGCTCACAAAGAGGTGTCTGGCCATTGTCACATCGTGGTGGATGTGGAAAATTACCGCGCTCGTCGTGAAGAAACGTTGATCAACCTTGCAAAACGCCTTGCTTCTAAGGTAAAACGTAACCGTCAAAAGGTTTCCTTAGAACCTATGAATGCATTTGAACGCAAAATCATTCATACCGCGTTGCATGATGATAAAAACATCGTCACAGAATCCGCTGGTGATGAACCATTCCGCCATATTGTGATCTCTTACAAAAAATAAAAGTGTTTGGTGGCGGTGGCATTCTGATAACCTCCACTAAACAAAATAATGATAAGTGATAACGTTGATGTTTCGAAACCGACTTTGGCCCTGCGGAGCCCGTAGGGCGTAGTCAGATCTGGCCGGTGGAGGTTATCGAAACATCAATGTTATCGCAATCAATAGGTTATGGTGAAAGCTAACCTAAGGTAATCTTCGCATTGGTAAGATTGGTTTAGTTTAACTTTCACAGGCGAAGAAATTAAAGATATTCGAAGTACGGAGATTTTTATGTATATAGATGATACAATAGCGGCCATTGCGACGCCGCCTGGCATCGGCGGGGTTGGTATTATTCGGGTCAGCGGCAAGGATAGTTTTCCTATTGTAAATAGCCTGTTCAAGAGCGCTGGCACGGTTCCGTTGATGGACCGCCAAAATAGAACGATTCAATACGGGACTATTGTGGATCCAGCGACGAACAAGACCATCGACGAGGTTCTTGTGTTGTTAATGAAGGGCCCCCATTCCTACACAGCGGAAGATGTGGTGGAAATTCAGTGTCACGGCGGCATTGTGCCGGTTCGACAAATTTTGAAATTGCTCGTTAATCACGATGTGCGCATGGCCGAGGCCGGAGAATTTACGAAGCGCGCCTTTATGAATGGGCGTATCGACCTAACCCAAGCGGAGGCGATTATTGATATTATTGAAGCAAAAACGGAGGACTCCCTCTCCCTTGCTGTATCTCAGCTAGATGGGACCGTTTCGTCCTTTGTGAAAGATGTGCGTGAACAGCTCATCGCCATGATTGCTCATTTAGAGGTAACTATCGACTATCCTGAAGAGGATATCGAGGACGTAACGAGCCAAGAGGTTCGTGAGCAGCTTGAGCCTATTTTGAAAGCTATGGATGAACTCTTGTCCACAGCCAATACAGGCCGCCTTATTCGCGACGGTATTACGACGGTTATTGTAGGTCGTCCAAATGCGGGTAAATCGAGCCTCATGAATGCTTTATTGCGCGAAAACCGCGCTATTGTAACGGATATTCCTGGTACGACACGGGATAGCATTGAAGAATACATGACCATAGAAGGCATTTCTCTACGACTCATTGATACGGCGGGTATTCGAGATACTCAAGATACGGTAGAGGCCCTAGGTGTGGAGCGTGCACGTGATTATATCAACAAAGCAGACATCGTGCTCTGCGTGATCGACGGGTCTACCCCATTGATTCCTGAAGAAATCGAAATTTTGACTTCTGTGAGCGGTTTGAATACCATCGTACTCCTTAACAAGTCCGATGTGGCACAAGTCGTTACAGACGAAAATATCGAAGAACATGGAACCTTTACGGCCATCGAACGCATCAGCGCTAAAGACGGCGAAGGCTCTGCGGTTCTTTCCAAATGGGTACAAGAACTCGTCTACGGTGGTCGAGTAAAACAAGATAACAGTGCTATGATCAGTAACGTGCGCCACATTAGCCTCATGGAACAAGCAAAGGCTCAAGTAGAACAAGCCATCTCCTCCATCGACATGGGGATGCCGGTGGATTTTGTAGCGACCGACTTGCGCAGCGCTTGGGAACTACTGGGCGATATTACGGGCGATACCATTCGTGAAAGCATGATTGATGAACTATTCAGTCGTTTTTGCCTCGGTAAGTAAAATAAACTTTCAAAATAAGTAATAAATATAAGGAATTCAATAGATATGTATACTGTAGATAATTATGATGTCATCGTCATCGGTGGCGGTCATGCTGGTTGTGAGGCGGCTCTCGCCTGCGCCCGCATGGGTCATCGCACGTTGATGGCGACCATCAGTTTGGATAATATTGCACTTATGCCGTGCAACCCTGCCGTTGGCGGTCCTGGTAAAAGCCATCTTGTGTATGAGCTTGATGCATTGGGCGGTCAAATGGGTATCAATGCGGATGCTACGGCCATTCAAATGCGTATGCTCAACATGGGGAAAGGCCCTGCCGTGCATTCTTTGCGCTGCCAATCGGATAAAATCAAATACCAACATTTGATGAAACATACCTTAGAAAATACGGATAATCTCAATGTTAAGCAAATCATGGTGACCGAACTTAAGGTTGAGGATGGCAAGGTAACGGGCATTGTTACGGAACTTGGTGAATTCTATGGTGCTAAGGCCGTTATTCTTTGTACAGGTACCTATTTGAAAGGCAAAATCCTCATCGGCGATATCGACTATGTAGGTGGTCCAAATGGTCAACGGGTAGCGGAACAATTCTCTCAATCCCTATTGGATAATGGTGTTGAATTGATGCGCTTTAAGACTGGCACACCAGCGCGCGTAGATAAACGGACGCTCAATATTGAAAATATGGCCGTTCAAGAGGGCGATGCACATCATCATGCATTTTCTTTTATGGACGAATGGATCAACCGTAACGAAGATGTGTGTTGGTTGACGTATACGAATAAGGAAACGCATGACATTATTAAAAGCAATATTCATCGCGCTCCGATGTATAGCGGTAAAATCGAAGGCGTTGGCCCGCGCTACTGCCCTTCTATCGAAGATAAGGTGGTACGCTTTGCCGATAAAGAACGTCATCAATTGTTTGTAGAACCGGAAGGCACGGGCACAAATGAAATGTATGTGCAAGGTATGAGTACATCCCTTCCTATGGACGTACAATATGCATTCCTTCGCACCATTCCTGGCCTTGAAAATGTCGAAATCATGCGCCCTGCCTATGCTATTGAATACGATTGCTTGAACCCTACACAATTGACGCCAGCTCTTCAAGTGAAACACATTGAAGGCCTCTACTCTGCAGGTCAAGCCAATGGTACCTCTGGTTATGAAGAAGCAGCTGCACAAGGCCTTATGGCGGGTATTAACGCAGGCTTGTGGCTCGAAGGTAAGGATCCTTTCATCCTCGCTCGCTCCGAAGCATACATTGGCGTTCTTATCGATGATCTCGTAACAAAAGGTACCAACGAACCGTACCGCATGATGACGAGCCGCAGCGAATATCGTCTATTGCTTCGTCAAGATAATGCAGATATGCGTCTCACTGAAAAAGGTCGTGAAATCGGCCTTGTGAAAGACGATCGTTGGGCTAAATTTACAGCTAAAAAGGCGGCTATTGAAGAAGGTATGGAATTGTTGAGAAACACACCTGTCAATCCATCTAAGGAAATGCAAGCTTTACTTGAAAGTCTAGGCACAGCCCCTATCAAGACAGGCATTCGCGCATACGATTTGGTAAAACGTAACGAACTCTCCTATGCAACCGTAGCCGATGCATTCGGCTTAAAACGCTTTACACCTGACGTAGAAGAAGCTATGGATATTGCTATTACCTACGAAGGTTACATCAAAAAGCAAATGGAACAAGTAGAAAAGGTTCGCAAACTGGAAGAAAAAATTCTTCCAAAAGAATGGGACTATACAGAAATTAAGGGTATCTCCCTTGAAGCGCAACAAAAACTTAACAAAATCCGCCCTCACTCCATCGGTCAAGCCAGCCGTATCTCTGGCGTATCCCCGGCGGATGTGTCTGTACTGTTGATTCAACTAGAACAATATAATAGAAGTAAATAATTGCGATAAGCAATTACATAATAGAAAAAGCTAGCTAATCGTTCTGATTAACTAGCTTTTTTGTATTGGTTTAGGTTGTATTAGCTTAATGGTTTAGACCAATCTTCTACATTTAAATGATTAACTCTTTTGAATTCTTTTGTATTGTTAGTTACAATAGTTAGACCTTTCGATTTAGCATGGCTAGCTATGAGTAAATTCATAGGACCAATAATTTTTTCTTGTGATTGTAAATCAGCTTTTATCTTTCCATATTCCTCAGCAGCATGACTGTCGAAATCAACAATTTCTATAGGCGATAATAAAAGCGTTAGTGCTAACCTATTTTTATCTTTGGCTTGGCTTTTTTCAACACCATGCATTAATTCAGCATATGTAATTGATGAAATGCATATATCTGATGGATGATGTTTTAAAATTTTTTGTAGTACAACTTCTGGCTCTTGTTTGATAGCATAAATACAAATATTTGTATCTAACATATACTTCATAAAGTTTCACGCTCCTGATGATCGATTTCTTCCCGTCCGTTACACATAAAATCATCTGTAAATAATGATAAGCCTGTTACAAAACCTGCCCACTCATCATCTTTTGGCATTAGTAAGACTATATTGCCTACTTTGTTGATGATTACTTCATCACCATTAAACCGATACTCTTTTGGTAATCGTACAGCCTGGCTACGGCCATTTTCAAATAGCTTTGCTGTGGTCATACATATCACCTCCTTGTTAAGAAAAGTATATACCTTGATATATATTTTTACAAGTATTAGTTTTACAAATATAACAAATAAATCTTTGCATAAATATATGAATATTTATAACTGTAATATATGTAAAAATAAAATTTTGTACATTCTTGGCGTACATAAGATGTACACACAGAAAAGACAAATTATAAGATAAAATGAAGATATTTTCATATAGGAAATAAAATTTACTATCTATTATCAAATTATATAATTAATTGAGAATATCGTTAATAGAATCATATTAATATAAGATTTTTATGTGCACCCCCTCTTTTTGCACTTTTATCTATGTAATAAATGAGAGTGTATTGAGAATATGGTATAATAGATATAAATATGACTCTTATATTTCGCTTGTATGCTCTTTTTTAAGTATTTTATATATAAGTTATCCTAAAAATACATAAACAGGTCTTACAGCGCAAATAAATGAATTTTAGCTTAAATTACATACATATAGTTAGGAGCACCGATGAAAGAAAAATATGATGTGCCTATCGCTAGTGAATCTGAGTTTGTAGAATATATGCTTTCACAAATGGCAGCATTTGGATTGCCATGCACACAGCAGCAAGCAAAAGATTTCTACGTGTACTATGCACGCATGATTGAAACAAATAAATACCTCAACTTGACGGGCATTACGGATATGAAGGATGTCGTGGTCAAGCACATGATTGATTCCCTATCTTGTTATGATCCGAAAATTATCAAATCTGGTTCCTCTATTATTGACGTCGGAACCGGTGCAGGATTTCCTGGTATCCCATTGGCCATTTATGATAGAACCTTGCACGTAACCTTGTTTGATTCACTCAAGAAACGCCTTACCTTCCTTGAGACCGTTATCGACGAATTGCAATTGACGAATTGCAAGACCTTACATGGACGCGCTGAGGATTTGAGTCATCAGGACTATCGTGAAAGCTTTGATATTGCCACAAGCCGTGCCGTTGCAAGATTACCAATCTTATTAGAATGGACCGTGCCATACGTTAAACAAGGCGGCTATGTTATCGCTTTAAAAGGCGCCATCTACGAAGAAGAAGTTAGTGAATCTAAGAAAGCCCTTAGCACACTAAAAGCATCTATTGAAGACGTAAGAACGGTGACCTTACCGTCATTGGATGATAAACGAGCTATCGTGTACATTAAGAAAACAGGAAAAACACCTGGGAAATATCCTAGAAAACCAAAAGAAATCAAAGATAAACCGTTATAAAAAATAGACCATCCCAAAAGCCGATACGCTACTGCGCTTCGCGGAGCCCGAAATCGTTTTTGGAATGGTCTATTTTTTATAGTATAACGAAACGGAATGTCCTTCCAAAACCGACTTTGGCCCTGCGAAGCCCGAAGGGCGTAGTCAGACCCGGCCGGTGGAGGTTTTGGGAGGACATTCCGTTTACTATTGTATTTAAAGATTACACGTGATCAATAATATGCAAAGTCGTATCTATATCATTAAGCGGCATGATATGTACGCCTGCAGCAATTTTTTTGATTTGTTCCAGTGTTTCGATGGCGATTTCTGTACCGGCTTCTTTGCCGCCTTTTTCTACGCGGTCAAGGATGTCTTGAGTAAGGTTGATTCCAGGCACTTTTTCATGAAGGTATGTAGCCATTTTGAAGCTTTTAAGAGGAATCAAACCAAGCATAATAGGTACATTGAATTCAGACATTTTGTCGATATAGCGTTTAGCTTGTTCTAAATCATAGATAGGTTGTGTTTGCACGAAATGGGCACCATTTTTGATTTTAGCAGCTAATTTTTGGCGTTCGATTTCTAAATCAGGGGCACCAGGATTGCCTGTAGCGCCAATGTAGAAATGTGTTGGTTCATCAAGGTCATTACCAGCAAGGTCCTTGCCTGCGTTCAATGTTTTTGCGATGTTAAGTAAGCCCATGCAGTCAACTTCAAATACGGATTGTGCAAATGGATGGTCGCCATGGTCCGGTTTGTCGCCTGTCAGTGTCAAAATGTTATTAACACCAAGTGCTGCAGCACCGAGCAATTCGGATTGTAAACCGATGATGTTGCGGTCACGGCATGTAAGGTGGAAAATCGTTTCAATGCCTTCATTATGTTGCAATAAATAGGACAAGGAAATAGGGCTCATGCGCATTTTAGACATAGGGCTGTCCGCAATGTTTATGGCGTCAACCTTGCCTTTTAGGCGCGATGCTTGTTCAAAAACCTTTTGGGCAGAACTGCTTTTAGGTGGGTCCAATTCAACGGTGATGGTGAACTGGCCGTTTTGGTGTTTCTCACGTAATGTCATCATATACCTCTTATCTATTCTATGTATGGTGAAAGCCTTACATGCGTTATGTGAGCATTATGTTAGGCTTTCACCATGAGTATAATCTATATTATATGTCTAGATTAGCTATTATTTCAAAGTTTCAAAGAAATCGTTCGCGTGGTTTACCGCCGCGATGCCGTCCTTGGCGTAAATATCTGCGCCCGCTTGGTCAGCGTAATCTTGGGATACTACGGCGCCACCAACCATAACCTTCGTTTTAAGGCCTGCTGCACGAATGGCAGCGATGGTATTGTCGATTTGAGGCATTGTGGTCGTCATCAAGGAGCAAATGCCTACGAGGGCCGCCTTGTTGTCTTTAATGGCTTGTACGATGACCTCAGGGTCAACATCCTTGCCGAGATCGACGATTTTATAACCATTGTTTTCGAGCAATGCAGCTACGATATTCTTGCCCAAATCGTGAATATCACCCTTAACCGTGGCTACAACAACGGTTCCTTTATCTAAGCTGTCGCTGGCAGGAATGATTTCTTTGATGGTGTTGAAAGCAGCCTGCATCGTTTCGGCAGCGAGCATAACTTGTGGTAAGAACAATTTACCGGAACCGAATTTGTCCCCTACTACGTTCATGGCTTCTGAAAGCCCTTTTTTCGTAATATCCAATGGGTCCATGCCGTCAGCTAATGCTTTTTTTACAAGATCAACAATGGCTTCCTTTTCGCCTTGTTCTACACAAGTGCGGATATTGGCTAATGGGTCATTGCTGTCAAAGGATGCTTTATCTGGACCTTTTGGCGCCGCATTGCCTGGTGCTGTTGTTTCGTCTTCGTAACCATATTCTTTGATGAATTCAGCAGAACCTGGATCCCAACCAAGTAATGTGGTGCTCGATACAAATGCTTTTTTAGCTGCGTAGTTAAGCGGATTCATGATTGGTGTGGTCAAGCCAGATGCAAGTGCCATTGTTAGGAATTGACCATTTAAATATGGACGTTGTGGCATGCCGAAGGAAATATTGGATAAGCCCATAACAGTTGGGAAACCGAATTTTTCTTTATATAAACGCAATGTACTAAGCGTTTGTCGTGCACTATCTTCACCACTAGCAAGTGTTAATACCAATGGGTCAAGCAAGAGGTCGTGTGGTTGTAAACCATACCCATATGCACGATTTACGATGCTTTCAGCCAAAGCAACGCGATCCTCAGCCTTTTCAGGCAAATCGCCACTGCAGATTGGTAAGCAAAGCAATGCAGCGCCATAGCGTTTAGCCAATGGCATAACGTGTGTGATGGACTCTTCTTCGCCGTTTACCGAGTTGATAAGTGCGCGGCCTGGATAGTTTTTAAGGGCTACCTCCATGGCTTTAGGATCCAATGTATCGATGGATAATGGCGTTTCCACAAGCATGGATAATTCAAAGATGGCTTTTTCCATCAAAGGTGTTTGATCCATACCGGCTACACCCATATTTACATCTAGAATATCTGCACCTGCTTCTACTTGGTCTAAGGCGTCGCGTTTTACACGGATGAAAGAACCGTCGCGTAGCTCTTGAGCAAGCACCTTACGGCCTGTTGGATTGATACGTTCGCCGATAATCAACGGTTTAACATTATGACCTAATTCAAGCAATTTTGTACGGCTTGTAATCACTGTTTTAGGCTCAATATGAGCACGTTCCTTAGGCGTATGTGCATTCACAGCGTCAGAAATTGATTGGATATGCGCTGGTGTTGTACCGCAGCAGCCACCTACATAGCTTGCACCTGCGTCAACGATTGGAATCATCAATGGGCCCATGTCGTCTGCTGAAAGCGGAAATACCGTTTGCTTGTTAATGAGTTGTGGCATACCTGCATTTGGTTGGCAGATGATTGGTAAATTAGTAACACTAGCGATTTTTTCAATGAGCGGTGTGATTTGTTCAGGTCCAAGAGAACAGTTAATACCGATGATATCGGCCCCCATTGCTTCTACGATTGTAGTAGCGACTTCTGGAGGTGTGCCTGTAATGGTACGGCCGTCTTCACTGAAAGAAAATTGACATATGATTTGTATATCTTCTTTTGTCTTACCTGCTGCTTCACGAGCATCCAAAGATGCTAATAGAGCGGCACGCATTTCTTGTACGTCAATAATCGTTTCAATAATGATGAAATCAACGCCGCCTTCAATCAAAGCCTTTGCTTGTTCTCTATATGTATCGTAAATAGAATCAAAGCTCATATTACCCAAAGGTTGTAAAAAACGTCCTGTAGGGCCCATAGAACCAGCTACGCGAGCGGATGGCTTGAACTCTGCAATTGCTTCTTTGGCAACCTTTACAGCTGCTATATTTATTTCTTTTACACGATCTTGTAAATCGTAATCTTCTAATTTAAGGCCGCATGCGCCAAATGTATTAGTAGTAATTACATCACTACCATGTTGTAAATATTGTGCGTGGATATTTTTTACCACTTCTGGTCGTTCCACGTTAAATAATTCTGGGCAATAGCCCTCTTCTAGGCCTGCTGCTTGGAGCATTGTACCCATAGCGCCGTCAAAAATGTACATGTGAATCATCCTTTATATAATAGATGCAATTACTGATATATGAACCCTGTGATGTTAGCCCGCCTATTATAGATAAACAGTAGAGCTGTGAATAAACATTACTTTCTCGCTCCACCGGCCGGGTCTGTCTCCGCCCTTCGGGCTCCGCAGGGCCAAAGTCGCTGTGAAAGTAATGTTTATTCACAAAATCTGTTAGCTGCTTGTATATGCGGGCTTACAATCTCGTTGTTCATCATCATAATTGCATCTTTTTATTATCATAAATAGATTGTTTCACGTGAAACATTTTTGCTAGCACATGGGTACAATGGTACAGATGTACAAGGTAATGTTTCACGTGAAACATCGTGTGTTAAAAATTTATTCTGTTGGTTGTGCTTTCATAGCTATACCAGATGTTTCGGCTGTTGTTTTGCTTGTTTCTGGTTTTGGAGCTGATGCTTTTTCTGGAAGTTTTCTTGATTGGCAATCTTTTTGTGAGCAAGAACTACAACCGCGTTTTGTTGTCAAGCATTGGTCTCCTGGCATTAAACCGATAATAGCTGTTACGGATTTTCTTGGAAATAATAAGAAGTTTTCTGTAACTTGTAGGCCAATTTGTTCGGTTTTGATGATTTTGCCAAGTTGAGGTTGAATTTCTAAAGGCCAGTTGCCATAGCCTGGGCTAAAACGCCATGTAGGTGCATAACCTTGTTTCTTAGCAATGTTATTGATTACCTCATTAACTTGGTCAGCCACTTGTTCAACTGCCGTTGTTGCAGCTGCATCTAGTAATAGACCTACGGTGTAGTTACCTTGTTTGAATAGCTGTTCGCTACGTTTTTCAACATCTTCACCGACCGTAACACCTAGCACATACACCTTCGTTGATTTTTCAAGGTGTTTTTCAATGATAGATCCTTCAATTTTGAGCGGCGGATTACTTAAAATAACTTTATTTTCCGCATCGTAATCATATTCTTGGTAGACACCTTTTGGCGTCGCTAATAATTGGATTTCTTTACAAGCTTCGTCAACGAATTTTTCTGGAAAATCTTCGGCATGACGAAGTCCTGCATATCGCTTTACTTCATCCTTGTTGATGACGGGAAGCATTCCGTTATAAATGGGCATGTGAAACGCCTCCTTTAAAAATAAAATAGATTGTATGGTTAAAATGTTAAACCTATTAAAATACTGTCTTTTATAAGTATAAATATATCTATATATACTGTAAAGGCTATAGCTTCATATAATTTATTAGGGTGCGTCCATAGAAAAAAGTTATATGTAATTATTTTATACTCAATGGTGTAAATCTACTAAGTCATAATACGTAATCAAATAAATTTATACGTTCTTATATCATGTTGGTGAATATATGTTTTTGGAATGTTTCACGTGAAACATTCTTATTTGTTTTTAGATTTTATTTGAAAAATGATGGTCGTACCTATAAAGTTCTATTTCTTTTGCGTGCCCTATGTTATAATGAAATGAAATATTTTCGAACGTAAAGTTGAGGTGAATTTTGTGGGCAAAGTAATAGCGATTACTAATCAAAAAGGCGGTGTAGGAAAGACTACAACATCTGTTAATCTCAGTGCTTGTTTAGCTGATGCAGGCAAAAAGGTGTTATTAATAGATTTGGATCCGCAGGGTAATGCTAGTTCTGGATTAGGCATTGAGAAAGATGATTTGGAATTATGTATTCACGATGTGTTGATAGATGGTGAAGACATCGTTAATGTTATTCAACCTACAATGCTTAAAAAGCTTTTTGTAGCGCCTGCAACGATTCAATTGGCTGGTGCTGAAGTGGAATTAGTAGGAATTGTTTCACGTGAAACAATTTTGAAAAAATCCATTGCTTCTGTACGCGATGAGTATGATTTTATTATCATTGATTGCCCGCCATCTCTTGGTTTGCTAACATTGAATGCTTTCACAGCGGCTGATAGTGTTTTGATTCCTATTCAAACTGAATTCTACGCCTTGGAAGGTGTTAGCCAACTTGTTAAGACGATTACAATCGTGCAACAAACATCTAATAAAGAACTTGTAATTGAAGGTGTGTTACTCACCATGTTTGATGGCCGTACTAACTTGTCTGTCCAAGTGGCAGATGAGGTAAAATCGTTCTTTGGCACTAAGGTGTATAAAACAATTATTCCACGAAATGTTCGCCTCAGTGAAGCGCCTAGTTATGGGGAACCGATTATTGTATATGATCCGAAATCAAAGGGTGCGGCTGTATACACAAAATTAGCTAAAGAGGTTATTCGAGATTCTAAGAAAACGAAATAATTGGTATAGAATAAATTAAATAAATATGATTTTGAATGTAAGCACAAACTGTATATTGGTTTGTGCTGCATTTTATATATGCAGTGTGAAAGTACTAATAGATTGGGGTTAATTATGGCGATGAAACAGAAAAAGGAACGAAAAACATTAGCGGCAATGATGGGAGAGCAGTCCATAGAAACGGCTTTGCCTGAACGTGAGATTCACGAGTTGCCTATAGGGGATGTAATTCCTAATGAGGATCAACCACGTAAGAATTTTGATGACCAAAGTTTAGCTACTTTGGCTGAATCTATTAAGAATCTAGGTATCTTTCAACCAATCGTCGTTCGCAAGCAAAAGGATAAATACCAAATTGTAGCCGGAGAGCGCCGTTATCGAGCTGCGTTGATGGTGGGCCTAGAAACAGTTCCTGTAGTTGTAAAAAATTATAATACGGAGGAAATGACAGAAGTCGCGTTGGTAGAAAATCTACAACGTGAAGGCTTGGACCCAATTGAAGAAGCTTTAGCGTATCAAGGATTGATGAATACGTATAAGCAAACTCAAGAGATGATTTCTGCACGTCTTGGACGTAGTCGTTCGTATATTGCTAATATGATGCGCCTTTTGAAATTAGCTGCATCAGTTCAAAAGGATTTGATTGAAGGCGATTTGACCGTTGGTCAAGCTAGACCTTTGTTGGCTTTGCGTAGTGCAGCGCAACAAGTAGAAGCAGCAGAACGCATTAAAGAAGGTGAGTTAAGCGCGCGTCAAGCAGAGCAGCTCGTGAAAGCAATGATGTCTAAAAAGACTAAGTCTAAAGACACTACAGAGCCACATGATACAGCAGAAGTTCGTGCATTGGTAGATCGCTTAAAGTTGAGTCTAGGTTCTCCTGTATCTATTAAATTTAGAGCTGGAAAGAAGGTACAAGGTAAAATTGAAATTGCTTTCAGCTCTGAAACTGAATTAGAACGTCTTATTGCGTATATGGATGCTCAAGAGAGCACAGAACATGAAGAAACAATGGAGTTTCGCGTATAATGGAACAAACACCAAAGGCTAACAGCGTACACATTGGCTTTTTTGGCCGTTGTAATGCGGGCAAGTCGACCTTAATTAATATGTTAACGGATCAACCTGTATCCCTCGTGTCTGAGGTGGCAGGCACTACGACCGATCCTGTTAGCAAATCTATGGAAATATTGCCTCTAGGCCCTGTGGTTATCACCGATACGGCTGGTATTGACGATACATCGGAACTGGGCGCTCTTCGCATTGAAAAATCCGAAGAGGTTATTAAAAAAATCAATCTCGCTGTCTATGTATTGCGTAATGACGAACCGCCAACAGCAGACGATATGATGTGGCTTACTAAATTGAAACAAAATAATGTGCCTATCGCATTATTCATCAATGAAATTAATGTTTCTGATAGTGAAAGCAATCATGACAATGATAGTAATGGTAATGAAAGTAATGATGCTAACCAAAATTATGTAGATGCGTATCCCGATTTGTCAGCCATTGCTACTGTCGTAGGCGCTACGGATTTTACATCAAATCGGGATCGTCTTACATTGCTCGATTTGCTAGGAGGGTTAACACCGCTCGATGTAGAAGGCGAGCAATCTCTATTACAAGGGTTAGTTGATCCAGGGGATACTATCATTTTGGTATGTCCTATTGATTCGGCGGCACCAAAAGGACGCTTGATTTTGCCACAAGTACAGACAATTCGTGAGATTTTAGATCATAAGGGGCTTGCTTTGGTATGCCAAACAGACGAATTGCCGACCATGCTAAGCAAGCTTTCACAAAAACCAAAACTCGTTATTACCGATTCGCAAGCCTTTGAGGCGGTGAATGCGTTGACGCCCGCAGATATTCCGTTAACATCATTCTCCATATTGATGGCGAGGTTCAAGGGCAAATTACAGGATTTAGTAACGGGGGTGAAAGCCCTTAATAACTTAAAACCAGGAGCGCGTGTGCTCATTAGTGAGGGCTGCACGCATCGTCGCCAATGCGATGATATTGGAACCGTTAAAATTCCGATGTGGCTCAAAAAGAAGGGGCATACGGATTTACAGCTTGAATTTACCAGTGGTGGCGCGTTCCCTAAGGATGTGAGCGGTTATGATCTTATCATCCATTGCGGAGCGTGTATGTTGACGCGTCGCGAGGTGTTACGGCGCATTGATTGTGCCGTTGTGCGAGGTACGCCTATTGTGAATTATGGTGTACTTATTGCGTCATTACATGGTATACTAGAACGTGCTATTAGTCCATTTATGGACGAATTAGATAGAAAGGGTTTTGAATGTTAGAATCTATACAACCCTATATCGGTGTATTAGGATGTGCATTAGCCGTTATTTTATTGGTATATTGCATCATCCTACACATTAGATTGGGGAGCTTAACGAAGAAGTTCAATTTCTTCATGCAAGGTGAAAATGGGGCTAGCCTAGAACGTAAACTTTCAGTAGAAATCACTGAAATTCGCGAGGCCGCAAAGGGATTGCAGGATATGATTGAGGAACAAACTCAAATTCGCAATATTCAAGGCAACACATTGCAAAAAATCGGCTTTAAGAAGTATAATGCATTTGATAATATCGGCAACGATTTGTCTTTTGCCCTTACATTGCTTGACGGCAATAATAATGGGGTTTGCATTTCCAGTATCTATGGCCGAAATGACTCTCGTATTTTCAGTAAACCAATTGTGAAAGGTAAAAGTCTCGTTAATCTTTCACAAGAGGAATTGGAAAGTTTAAACGAAGCGCTTGGGGAACGTACGAATGAGGAAGCGTTAGCGAGCGTTATCCATTCTCAATAGGCAAATTGCTTTGCTGTGTTCGTATAGAATGCACATGCATGATGAGTTGAGGAATGATTAAAAGTAAGGAAGGCATTTTGAAAGTACCAAGTATTTTGAGTTCTGTAGTGTCTCATAATGGTGATAACTGCACCATTACATTGAGTCATAAACAAGCGAAGATTGTAGCTGTAGTGGCTGTAATCTTATTTGTAGCAGCACTTGTTTTATCCATTTGGGGCATTGCACGACAAGCGGAAATCGTTCAATTGCGTCAACAAACACAATTGCAAACAGAACAATTAAAACTGTTACAACAAAAAACAGAAGTGTTGGATAAGAAAATCCAAAACTTAAATCAAATTAGTGAAGAAAATAAACAAATGTTGAAGGGTGCTGAGTCCGGCACGCCATCTCAAGGTGGAGGAGACGGTTCTGACCCAAAGCAGGAAGCCGCTAGCGATGAGACTAGTCCCACGCTAAGTGCGGCACAACTTTCAGCAAGACTATCTAAATTAGATAAGGATGCACAACAATTATTAGTTAGCTTCTACACGATGCGCAACATCTTGCGCGACGGTGGGGCTCAAGACATTGCTGCATTGCAACAATTGAACTACACCACAGGTTCTGGTGGATATACGAATAGTACAACACCAAGCATCTGGCCAAGTAAGGGCGTTATTACATCGCCTTATGGCAGCCGTGTCGATCCTGTGACCGGCGCTGCTAGCGCATTCCACGAAGGTGTCGATATCGCCGATGATTACGGCACACCTATCGTTGCAACCGCAGCGGGTACCGTAACATTCGCTGGCTACACCGAAGGTGGTTATGGTAACCTCGTGGAAATCGATCACGGCAACGGATTTGTGACCCGCTATGGCCACAATAGCGCCGTTCTCGTTACACCGGGTATGACCGTTAAACAAGGCCAAGTCATTGCCGTTATGGGCAGTACTGGTAAAAGTACTGGCGCACACGTACACTATGAAGTGCGGATTAATGGGTCCGCGGTTGATCCCATGGTATTTTTGCCAATTAGTAATTAAATACGCTATAAGACGGGATACCCCCTGTTCGAAAGCCGACACGCTACTGCGCTACGCGGAGCCCGAAGTCGTTTTCGAACAGGGGGTACCCCTTTTTACGCTATATTTTAATTACTAAAATGGCGGGATGAGGAAAGCTACTGCGCTTACGCGGAGCCCGAAATCATTTTCAAGAGGGGTCTATCTTTTTTCTATCCGAATTTAGTTGACTAATTGGCATGAAATACCATTGGACAACTTAAGTATAAGGAGGAGCCCGAAGTTGTTTTTTGGAGGGTGCTCCTTTTCTACGCTATATTTTAATTATTAAACTGGTGGGAGAGGGGAACCTATGTAACAAGTATTCATTGCATTTCTTCCCAAACGGCTGGGTTGGTAGTGATTCATATACCATAATTGCTACGATTATTGTATAGGGAAGGAATAGATATCCTTTTTGTGAATTAAGGCAGGTAATAAATCTGTTCCTCATATATGATTTGTATACTAATAAAAAGGGTTGAGGGGGCTGAAAAAATGACTTTGGCCCTGCGAAGGCCGAAGGCCGTAGTCAGACCCGGCCGGTGGAGTTTTTTCGGCCCCCTCAGCCCTTATGTTTATGTATGTAATTGTAATAAGGAACAGATTTTTATGGACTATATTGCATAATAAGGATATCTATTCCTTTTCGTCTATAAATATTGTACAATTATGGTATATGAACGGAGGTATATCTATGAAGGCCTATGTACAAGTTTATACCGGCGAAGGCAAGGGTAAAACGACGGCTGCTATCGGCCTCGCTATACGTGCTATAGGCGCTGGCAAAAAGGTTCTATTTTTACAGTTCATGAAGTCTAAAGTGTATAGTGAACATAATATTTTACCGACCCTTAAAAATATTACATTAGAAACTGTAGGTAAACCGTTTTTTATCATCAAGGAAGGCATGAAGAGCAAGGATGAACTCGCCAAATGGGGTGATGAGGTAGTTGTATTTGAATCGGGCAATCCGCCTAAGGATTATGTAGCGCTTATTGAAAAGGGTTATGAACGCGCGTTAGAGGCTGTATCTAGCGGCGACTATGATTTGGTGGTTCTCGACGAATATAACATGGCTTTGTTCTTTGAACTCATTGATTGGAAAAAGACGGAGGCTCTATTAGAGGCTCGCAATCCGGAAACTGAACTTGTGTTTACGGGGCGTGGGGCACCGCAAGAACTTCTTGACGCAGCCGATCTTGTGACGGAAATGAAGGAAGTTAAGCATTATTACATGCAAGGTGTAATGGCTCGCAAGGGCATTGAAAATTAGAGCATACTTTCACAAATCCCATAACCTAAGGAGGTGATGTGGTTGAGTATAGTCGCTATTGTAGCACTCGTCGTAGTGCTTCTCATCGTAGCGCTGATCATGATTATCCTACTAACGCCAATCACATATAGCATCGAATGGAACGGCAGGACGCCGTACCGCGTAGAATTGTCGGTCAAATGGCTATGGCGCGTGCTGTCGCTGCATCTCGCATATTTCCAGGGCAAACCATTTTTTAAAGAACTTTATCTATTAGGTATGCAGAAAATAGGCCCTGTGAAAGAATACGACGAATGGATTCAACAACGGGTTGATGACGAATATCAGAAGGCTGTTGACGAATTTGAAAATGATCCGATGGCTGCGCAAGCGGAAGCAATGATGAAAGCCATGCAAGGCGGTGGCCAGGGCAGCACTGAACCGACTGGGCCGACGACTGCTGGTGCTTCTGGTGAAAGCCTAGATGCTACGTGCAGTGCAGGGGCATCTTCGGATGAGCCAGGTAAACAAGTTCGCGTTGAGCGTGTGGACGCATCTAAGGATGACAATAAGGGCGCTGAAGCGCGGGCTGCACAATATGATTCAATCCGCGATAACCCGACGATGAAACCTGATGATGAAGTGGTGGAAAAGGTCACTTTCAATAGTGATGGCACCGTAAAAGAAAAGGTATTTGCGAAAATTGACGGTTTAAAAGATAGCGTGAAATCGCGCTTTCAAAAACCAGATCCTAACGATCCGGTGGCCAACTTTAAATCGAAAATCCCAACCTTTTGGTTTATGAAACATGTGACGAATACGGAATTGTGGCGTCAATTATTGCTTGTTTCTAAGCGGTGTTATGACCATTCTAAACCACGGGATATGGCCGTTGAAGGGCGTATCGGCATCGGTGATCCTTTTAAGGGTGGCATGCTTGCTTCGATGTTGTACAGTATCTGGCCTGAACAGGCTGAACATATTGAAATCGATTATTTACATTGGCATTTAGAAGGCAGCGGCCATATTAAAGGGCGTATAATCCTAGGCGCGTTGGCATGGCACGGCACGCGATTCGTGCTTTCGCAACCAATGCGTGCACTCATAGCTGAAACGGTCAAGGTCGTTTGGGTTAAGCGCAAAGAAAAGAAAGAATTAGAACGATTGAAAGCGGAACAAGCCGCTAACGCATAGTTGACATCAGTGGAGGTACTACGATGGAGAACAGTAACGTAAAAGAAAATTTAGAAGTCCTTTTTGAGAAGTTCAAAAATATGATTAAGGTGGAAACTGTAGTAGGTGAAGCGGTGCAAATCGGCGATACTACATTGGTTCCATTTGTGGACGTAACATTTGGTTTCGGCACTGGCACAAACCACAACACATCTGGCAAGAACCATGAATGTGGCGGCGGTGGCGGCGGCGCTCGCATGGAACCAAGCGCTGTGCTCGTAATCAAAGGCGAACGCATCGAGTTGTTCAACATTAAAGGCAATCCTTACAGCAGCAGCTTTGATCGCCTTATCGGCTTGGTGCCTGACCTCGTGTCCAAATTGAAATCCGATAAATACATCTATCTTAATGACGAACAATAATAGATAGTAAATTTTTAATAAGGGTTCATGATGAATTCATGGATCCTTATTATTATTTAATAGTATACAATTTAATTATTAGATGCTATATCTTATCTTTATTTTTAGAGGGTTTTTACTTGTGAAAGCAAGTTAGATTTGATATAGTAAAAATAGTGCATTACATGTTTGTGTAATGAAACTTTACTGTTCAGGAGGATCTCAAATGAAATTAACTAAAAAATTGACAACATTAGCTATCGTTGGTGCTATCTCCGCTACCACTGCTGTGGCAAGCGCTGCTAACATTGGTTTGGTGCAAATGAGTCAAGTTGTAAATAGCTATCCTGGTTACGGTGCACTTGATATGAAAATGCAACAAGTAGATGCACAATACCGTCCACAAATTGAAAAGAAAATGCAAGAAATCGACAAAATTAAAGATCAAGCTCAAGCAGAAGCAGAATTCAATAAATCCGTAGCTCCATTGTTACAAAAAGAAAATGACGAAGTGAATAAAATTGCACAACCTATGATGCAAAACATTCACAACGCTATCGAATCCGTTCGCGTTGAAAAGAAAATGGACGTTGTATTAGACGACCCATACACAATCCGCGCAGCTGATGCAAACAGTAACGTTGAAAATATTACAGATGAAGTAATTAAACGTCTAAAAAAATAATATTTTAATGTCGTTTTGGCGATAGGTAAAAAGACACCCTCCTAAAAACTCCACCGGCCGGGTCTGTTCCTTTGGAACAGGGCCAAAGTCGTTTTTAGGAGGGTGTCTTTTTTCTCTCTAAATCAAACATAAAATATTATTTTTTTAGACTGTAGGGAGAAAGGGATAAGGAGGTTTTAATTATGTCGATTATGCAGGTTTGTTGGAGTTTGATGCGGTATCCTCGGTCTAAGGGGATTCCGTATATTATGGAGCATGGTACGTTTGATCAAGCGCTAGTTTTTATGTTGTGTTTGTTTGGCATTATGCTCGGTTTGTCGGTGGTGGAAAATATTATTATCTTTTTCATCACGCCTGTAACCATGCTCGATACGATTATATCGATTTTAGGCTTTATTTTTGCATGGGTTTTCCTAAAAGGGCTTTGGTTCATATTGGCCCATTTTTATGTGAAAGCCACTAGTAATCGTGATGTTACGTTTAAGGACACGTTTATGGCTGTTTCGTATGCGATGGCCTTTGATTTACCTATAACTGTATTGTCCTTACTCGGTGCGGTACTTGTTGTTGTATTAAGCCTTGCCGGAGCCGGTATGATTGCGTTTGGCGTTCAATTTATTTTGGGCCTCATTACATTTGTATTGGCCCTATATTATATACTTTGTTCACTTGGATTATACCGCCAAATGTTAAGGACCACATCGATGCATATTATTATCATTGCTATTGTATATACTGTACTTTTAATAGGTGCATCTATGATGTTACGAGTATAACTGAACGATATTTGATATTTTTATATTATGTAAAAGCACAAAACGAGCTTAGAATCAATCTAAGCTCGTTTTATTTTGTATGGTAAATGGGTGAATGAAGAATTTAGTATTTTATTTAGTTAATCGATAGCTCATGTCGAGGAGCATTTTTATTCTTTCAGTAGGCACGGAACCATCCAACGAAACAGTTAGCCAGTTAGCCTTATTCATATGATAGGCCGCATATATGCCCGGTTCCTTGCGAAAGGCACCGATCATGGTTGGATCGCATTTGATATTTAATACGTCGATGGGTCTAATTTTCGACCAACCTAATTTATCGGTGGTAATATTCATGACTAGGGCGAACCATTTATGATTACCTTGATGGCGGTATACCTTATAATGTGGAAACTGCGTCCAAGGCATATTGGTAGTAGTATCCTCAAATTGATTGTGAATATAGGCTTCTAAATCTTCGCGTGTCATGTAGATCCCCTCTTTCTCTCTTATGTAATTAGTATATTATCTTATGAAAGCTACTGCAAGTAATAAAACTATATTCTATAGAAATATGGTTATGAAATTAAGTTATTAGGTCAAAGAATGTAAAAAAAAACACCTATATATGGTAATAGTTACTGTTTTATGTAACTTACCACGTATAGGTGCTTTTTATATAGAGTCTAATGAGAGGAGGAGGTTATCTATATAATCTTATTCAGGTTTATGAACGAGGTTTACGATAAATTCGCTATCTTCAACAAGCGTTGCTTGAATGTAGTTATCACCGTTAAATTCAAGAACTTGGCCCGGTACGAGTTCATGTTCTTCTGTTTCATTAAGGAATACTTGAACTGTGCCCTTTACGACAGTGAAGATAACATTGGCTTCAGGGTGATTGTGTTTTTCTACCTTTTCGCCTGCTTTGCCACCTTTTTTCACGATTACGTAGTTAGGGCCTTGGAATAATAGACCTAAATCTTTTTTTACTGTGCCTGCCATGATGCTGCACCTCCTATATTTGAAAGTATATGAATAATGATTTATCCTATGCTTTTATTATAACTGATATTTCTTATCAATTCTGTGTCTATAGCTACAGTTTTGAAAGTAATTTTTTTAGGCACATATATTAGGTACTTAGACATAAAAAAACGAGCGTAAAATTTTACGCCCGCGTTTTCATTCGTTTTTCGTACGTTTCGCCCGTTTATCGCTCATTTTTCGTTTTTTTACGACCGTATAAGCGAACGATATGGTATGTATTTATTTTTTAGCGATTGTGTATAAGCGTGTGCCATTTTCTTCTGTTGTGATAAGCTCAAATTCAGGATCGATAGCTTTCACAAAGGCTTCGAACCATGTTTGGTATGCGAGCATCATGAATTTAGGATCCACGCCTGCGGTGCGCCAGTAGCCAGCTTGTAGGCGGTGGTCGCCAACCCATGTGAAACGGTCAGCGCTATCCTCAATGATTTGGTCGCCGCCATCGCAAGGCATGCCGTTTACATAGAAGTTTTGAAGGGCATTGTAGATGGCAGGAGCCGTATGTTCTTCAAGGCTATCTTGAGCCACGACGCCGCACGCTTGGCCTTGTACTGCGAAGGCATCGAGAATAGCCGTAACCACGTGGATGGCGTTTTCATCAGCATTTGTATCGAGCATGTCTTTGATAAAAGCCGCTTCGCGGACGGACGCCACGTTGATTTGGTTAGCAAGCCAACCGTGGATGTTGTTGTGGTCGATGATATTTTCTAATGGAATGCTAGGGTTGATTGGTTCGCCGTATGTATCTACGGAGATGGAGTGCAATTCTTCAGCAAGATCATCTACGACCTTTGTTGTTTTTTCAAGAATTAAGTTTTCTCGTTCTACGAGCAATTGAATTTTACGGTATAACCAGTAGTGAATGTGACCTAAAAATGCGGACATGTGAAACTCCTTTGTATAAATTTCTATGATAATGGGGAAGGGACCTATGTATTTACATAGGTCCTTATATATTTCTAATTATGCACCTTTGCGGGCTGTTTCTAATTTGTTAACCAAATCGTACACGTTAACGCCGTGGATTTCAGCGGCTTGCCATAGTGGTTCCATCGTAGAGGATGGGCAACCGAGGCAACCCATGCCGATACTTTGTAGTACAGGTACTGTATTCGGATACATATCTACGATGTCGCGGATAATCGTATCCGGTGTAATTGGTTGACCTGGTTCAAGGCTTGGCGTCTCAACCTCTGGATCATTGCCGTGACCTGGCAAGTTAATAACTGGTTCCGCCGCTTTCGTTTCTGTAGAAGCCCCTTCGAGGTCGCCCAATACAGCTTCTTTGAAAGCATCTAAGCCGATGCGGTCGATAAATTCACCCATGCGTTCGATTTGAGCATTGGCTTTGTAATATTCGATGATGCGATCCACAAGTGCAAGGGCTTCTTTTTCTGTTGTTACCTCTGCAATGAGGTCGCCAATGCGTGGATGAGCGCCACCACTGCCGCCTGCATAAACGCTCCAGCCCTCAACAGAACCGATAACGCCTACATCCTTCATGCGGCTTTCAGTACAAGAATTGATACAGCCGGACACGCCGATTTTCATCTTGCTAGGCATTTCTTGAGACAAATATTTGCGTTCCAATTGCATGCCAAGATGCACGCTGTCTTGTTTAGCCCGTTTACAGAACGTTGTGCCAGGGCAAATTTTGACGCTGCGCACGCGGTTGGACACCATGTACGCCGGTTCCATGCCGAGCATTTCCCAAGCGGCATCTACGTCCTCAGCTTTCAAATTCGTAATCATAATGCGTTGGCTGCCAGTTAGTTTAAGAACTGCGCCAAATTTGTTCGCCACATCAATGTATTTTTGCAATTGATCTGGTTGAATAAAACCCGCTGGAACACGCGGTGTAATAGCATAACGGCGTTGGCCGTTTTTAATTCGTTGTAAATTTCCTGCGATTTGAGCCATTGTAATCCCCTCTAAATTGTAATGAACTACTTATATTCTATCATATATTTTCACTGTGAAAGCCCCTATTAGCACATGCTAGAGACGATGTGTTTTGACGGTGTACGTCCAAACGATACATGCTCTAGAGAGCTAGTAAGAGATCGATATGAAATGATTGTTATCATCATTCCAAATTACATATACTAGTATAATTCATTTTACAATAAAATAATGTGTCCCAAGCTACAAAAAAACAAAAATTTTTGGCACTGTTTCACGTGAAACTAAATACAAAAGTACGGCCCTAAACCTTGATTTGGGGTCGTTTTTTCAGGGGTAAAAATATTATTCCTCTTTTTGAAACGAATTTGCTTGTCACGAGCCTCCTTTTGGAATGTATATAGGTGAAAGGAGGTGATCAGATGGCTGAACTAAAACGCACAAAGTTAGTGTTACGTTTTAATATCGGTACGGAAGAAAAGCCGAAGTACAAAGACGTCACTTTCACACGCGTCGCTGAAGAAGCTACTGATGATGCGGTTAAAATCGTCGGTACTGCATTGGCTGGTCTTTATGAGAACACCATTGCTGACGTAATACGCGTCAACGAAGTATCCCTTGGTCATTAATGTGCTTTCACTCATAATAGTTAGCACATAATGGCTGCGTGAAGGTTCGTAGTAATCCAAACCCTGTGGACCTATCGCGATCATTCCCATCCCTATGTATATGAATCAGAAAGGAGTGCCCAACATGGCTGATAAACGTGTGGTATATCTTAAATTTGCTACAGTCGATGGTAAAAGCGCATCGATCACAATTAGTGGACCTCGCACTGGCCTTACTTTGGAACAAGCTAAAACGGCAGCTAATGCGCTAGTAGCGAACAAGGTAATCTTAGGCTCTGGCGACGCTCCATTGGCAAGCTTTACCTCTGCCAGTGAAGTATCTACGCAAAGTAAAGATTTGCAATAAAACAACATATCGCTAATGCATAGATAATTCTATCCCATCTGTGCTTAGCACAACTATCGCTGTTATGCGATGAATATCTTATCCCTGGTCATATGATAGCCTCGGAACCTGTCATATGACGCCTCCCAGCGGGCCGCTCTTCGGAGTGGCCCGTTTTGTTGTATAATGAACCTAGAATTATCTTGATGTAGGAGGAACGATGAAGGTTCTATACGATACAATTTTGAAAGCAACTTATACAGGCCGGCCCAATCGGTTTGTGGTGACTTTGGATCTTAATGGTGAAAGCGTACTTGCTCATTTACCAAATCCAGGTCGTATGTGGGAACTGTTATTTACCGGTGTCACGATGTATATCGTGCCTCATGATAAGCCTGATGCGAAGACGAAGTACCGCGTTGTAGGTATTGAGCGGGATGGCGTGGTTATCATGCTCGACACGAATTATAGTAATGATGTGGCTCAACATTTGATTGAACATAAACTCATCCCTGGGTGGGAACAATGGCGCGTTGTACGGCGTGAATATACCGTAAAACTACATGGTGCGACATCACGCTTTGACCTGCTTCTCACCAATGACGAAGGTGAGGAGTTCTTACTAGAGGTTAAGTCTTGTACCTTGTTCTCCAAGACCGGTGCCATGTTCCCCGATGCCATTACAGAACGGGGACGCAAGCATTTATTGCACTTACGGGAGCTTCAAGATGAAGGCTACCATACGGGTGTACTATTCCTTGTACAATGGGACCAAGCTCAATGGTTCTTGCCAGATTACCATACGGATTTAGAATTTGCTACGACCTTTAAAGAAGTAGCTCCGTACCTCGACTGGAAAGCCGTTGCTGTAGCGTGGGATGAGACTTTCACCATGCCTACCGTGACGCGCGCCTGCACCTATCCGAGCTATGTTCTCGATAGCGAAGCGCACGATAGTGGCGTGTACATCATGGTGATGCACCTTGACCATGAACTGGACCTCGAAATCGGTTCCAAGGGCATGATGCATTTTAATGCAGGTTATTACATGTACGTCGGCTCCGCCAAGGCGAACCTTACGAAACGCATTGAGCGCCATAAGAGAAAACGCAAGAAAATGCACTGGCACCTCGATTACTTCCGCGGTTACTGCGAAATGATAGCGGCCGTGCCAATTCGTACAAGTGGTCTGCCTCTTGAAAGCTGGAGCTTCACCCATGAACCATACCCATCCATGCCGAGCATACCAGACCCTGATGTAGAAGTGAGCGTTGAATGTGCTTTGGCTGATGCGGTGCGCGCCATTGCCGTGTGGGACGTACCAAAATTTGGCTGCTCCGACTGCGATTGTACAAGTCATCTGTTTGGAATGACCGAAAATCCAATACATAATAAAGAATTTATGGACGTGGTAGAAGAATTCAGGATGAATCAGCTGGATTCGATAATTGTTGAGGATTAATAAATCAATATGCTCAAGATGTGTTATCAGTTATTTCCAAAATGGAAACAACTGATGATGATATGATAAAAGGACGTGTAAATCAATTTGATTTGCACGTCCTTTATATGTATTGAGATTTATATTGATAACTGTGTTTTGGGATTACAATCCCTAAAGGGATAAAAAATGTGGTGAATTGGGATTGTAATCCTTAAACTTGTTAAAATCGTGCGAAATTAGGATTATAATCCCTAAATATTTATTGATTAGAATAAAATTATACATTCTGGAGTGTTACTTATAGGTTTATTAAGATTATGATCATTATAGCTCTTATATTTCAAAGAACCTGTATTTTGAATTTTGTAAAAATGAGTTTTTTATAGTCGGCTGTTTATATATATTGGAGCATATTATGTTAAAATATGAATAATAGATGAATAAACTTTTTGGGAGATGTAAGCATGAGTAAAATAAATTATTGGATAGTAAGTGCTGATATAAAAAAATGGAAAGCAGAACTTGGTGCGGACTTCAATACTTGGGAAGATTGGAAAGAACCTATTAGTTATAATTTTTATGGTGATGATAGCAAAACTAAACGCCGAAATTTTACTAAAAAGATTAAAGTTGATGATATAGCCCTTATTTATGCTAAGGCTAAGGGGCTTATAGGCGAGGGGAGGTTTATAAACGTTATTCCAGATGATAAGTTGATAATTCAACCTATAAGTATCTGGCGTAGACCAATTAGTTTAACTGAAATAAAAAATAACTCTATATTAAATAAAATATATGTATCAGCAATTAAGTTTCATGCTTCTTTTAGTAAATGCTCAGAGGAGGCATATAAGGAGGTGGTACAATTGAAGTGTATTAGTGTACATAATGAGGATATAAAATCGTATGCTAAAAAATTAATTTCAGCTAAAAATATTATTTTACGAGGCGCTCCTGGAACGGGGAAAACATATCTTTCTAAACAGATAGCAGCAAGTATTATTACAGATAATAGAGAGACTGATTTGGATAATCTTACTGAAGAACAAAAGCAGCAAGTAGAATTTGTACAGTTTCATCCTAGTTATGACTATACGGATTTTGTTGAGGGCTTGAGGCCTAGTCTTGGCAGTGATGGTAAGATGGAATTTGTATTGAAAGATGGAATTTTTAAGAGCTTCATTGAGAAAGCGAGAGTTGACTACGAAAACTATTCTTTAAAGTCTGAAAAGACGTTGGGTAAAGAGGCGATTATTCAAAATATAATTAATCAATTTCTTTCTAATAGTTTATCTAATATGCAAGTCTTTCAAACTAAGACGGGTAATAATTTTAATATTACTGGATTTAATGAGAAGTATATAGTTATTTCTATACCAGATAATGATAAAGCGAATATGCTTCAATTGAGTTTGAAAAAATTAAAGGAGTTGTTAATATCTGATAAGAAGTTTGAATCGGTTAAAGATGTTATGGAGTTCTTTAATGGTAAACACCATACTCAAAAAGATTCATATTACTTTTCAATTTATAAAGAACTTGAATTTGACAAGATAACTGCTAAAAAAGACCATAATAAGGTAGAGATAAAAAAAGGTAAGTTAAAAAAATATGTATTCATTATTGATGAAATTAATCGTGGTGAAATTTCCAAAATTTTTGGTGAATTATTCTTCTCTTTAGAGCCTGGATATAGAGGGGAAATTGGAGCGGTATCTACACAATACTCAAATTTATATGATGAAACTGATGAAAAATTTTATATTCCTGAGAATGTATACATTATAGGAACAATGAATGATATAGATCGTTCTGTAGATAGTTTTGATTTTGCTATGCGTAGGCGTTTTCGTTTTATTGAAATTACACCAAATGATCGTGAGAGTATGTTAGATTCTTTGCCTCCAGAAATAAAAAAAGATACGCTTAATAGAATGAATGCTTTAAATAAGGTAATTGCTGAAACTGAGGGATTAAATGAAAATTATCAGATTGGCCCATCATACTTCCTACATCTAAAAGATATTGATGATAAAGATTTGTGGACTGATTATTTGCAGCCCCTTTTACATGATTATATTCGAGGTATGTATAATGAAAGTTCTTTAATGGATAGTTTTAAGGTGGCTTATTTTGGTAATGGCGATGAATCTGCTGAGAATTAGAGATAATAGTCAAATTAAGAAAGAAGCATTTTATAAGATCAAAAAACTAGAGACTAAGATTCTTAATGTGACATTAAAAAATCTGGAAAAAGAAGGTGTATTTGTATTTCCAGAAGCAATACTTGAATCTCAAGATCTTGAACAAAGTCAGATGATTCTTCAAGATGAAAATGGTGTCTATAAAACTAGTAATATTATGGGATTTATTGGATATGGAGATGAACGACTAGTTATAAGTTCGAGATTTAGTGATAATCATGAAGATTATTTTTTTCAATATTTGCTTAGTAGAGTGCTCGATACTCCCAATGTTGTAAACCTAGAAACAGATCTTAGCTATGATAATAGTATTGTTAACTATTTATACTTTTTATTTCCATATTTTTTGAGCGTTGCAATACGAAAAGGTCTATTTAAACAATATGTTTATAATGAATATAATGACAGAAATATAAAAGGAGTAATTGATATTGCAAGACATATAAAATGTAATACTCCTTTTATAGGTCGTATTGCCTATAGACAAAGAGAGTTTTCGTATGATAACTACCTTTTGCACTTAATAAGGCATACAATTGAGTTTATTCAGAATAAATCGTTTGGTAAAGCGTTACTTTCAAAGATAAAAAATGAAGTACAATTAGTTGTAGATGCTACATATACATATAGGGTACATGATAGACAGAGTATTATTGATAAGAATGAAAAAATGTTAGTGAGACATGCATACTATCATGAATATAGAGCATTACAAAATTTATGTCTTTTAATATTGCATAATCAAAAAGGACAAATAGGGGTAGGCTATAATAAATTATATGGAATCTTATTTGATGGTGCATGGCTTTGGGAGGAATATATTAACCTATTAATTGGTAAAGATTTTTATCATCCTAAAAATAAATCTCACTCTGGTTCGGAACAATTATTTTCGGGTAATAGACAGCAGGGGCTTATTTATCCAGATTTTATTGGTAGAGATGCAAATAATCGAATTATTGCAGATGCAAAATATAAACCTATAGATAACATCAGAAGTAAAGACTATTTACAAGTATTAGCATATATGTTTAGATTTGATGCTAAAACGGGATATTATTTATATCCAGAGTCTAAGGAAAGAGATAAGGAAGAATTAAGATTAAATCAAGGTACGAAATATGAATCAAATGTAAGTGCCAGAGAAGATATTTATGTGATGAAGTGTGGATTAGAAATTCCTTGTCATACATCTAACTATCAGGAGTTTGTTGATAAAATTAAGATAAATGAACATAAATTTATAAGAAACTTTAGTAATATGCAATCCTAGACAAAGTGAGTTTCGTTTAAAGGGGGGAAATAGTTTGTTAGGTGAATTAGAACATTTACGACGAACTTATGCGAGATTATCTGCTGAATGTATGGATCTATATGGATATTGGAAGCGCTTGAGTAATGGAGAAGAGTGTGACATTGATATAGTTGAGCGCGAAGATTATTCAGCCAAAGTTATTTCTTATGATATGGATAAAGCCGAGTTATGTAATCATATAGAAGACTTGAATAAAGAAATACTTGAAATAAAGAATAAAATTCAAGAAAGTTTGCGTTGAAGATATTTAATTAAATAATCTTAGTCATAGGAGGGGAAATATATGTCTAAATATACTGTTAAATTTCATTATAAAGGTAAAAGTGCATCCACCACTGTAATTGTTGACGCACGAAGTGAACATGATGCTCGTGAGCAAGTCAGAGTAGCGTATGGACAAAGTAAGCCACCTATTATAATTTCTGTTAGAAAAGGGTAGTTTGCAGGGGATAACCTTTATAAAATATAGCGTTAAGACCGCAAAAATGCTATAATTATATGATAATTCTATTATAGTGTTAGTAAAATGAGGTGAGATTGTGGCAGACCAACAATGGTCCCATGGGAATATTCATCCCGTTCAGATTGATAAAGAAATGAAGAACGCCTATATCGATTACGCGATGTCCGTAATCGTAATGCGTGCTCTTCCTGATGTGCGCGATGGCTTGAAACCAGTTCATCGTCGTATTTTGTACGCGATGCACGAAACAGGCATGACGCCTAATAAACCGTACAAGAAATCCGCGCGTATCGTCGGTGACGTTCTCGGTAAATATCATCCACATGGTGATAGCTCCGTTTACGACGCAACGGTTCGTTTGGCGCAAGATTTCAATACGCGCTACCTCTTGGTAGACGGCCACGGTAACTTTGGTTCCATCGACGGCGATAGTGCTGCTGCGATGCGTTATACCGAAGTACGTATGGCGAGAATTACGCAAGAAATGCTCGCTGATATCGACAAGGAAACTGTTGATTTTATGCCGAACTATGATGAAAGCTTGCAAGAACCGACCGTATTGCCAGCGAAGATCCCAAATCTTCTCATCAATGGTTCCAGCGGTATCGCCGTAGGGATGGCGACCAATATTCCGCCGCACAACCTTAACGAAGTATGTAATGGCCTTGAAATGCTCATCGATAATCCAGATGTAACTGTGGATGAATTGATGACCGCTATCAAAGGTCCAGACTTCCCAACTGGGGCGCTCATTTTGGGCCGAGAAGGCATTAAAAAAGCGTACTCCACAGGTCGTGGTAGCGTAAAGATGCGCGCTCGTGCAACCATTGAAGAGATGGCGAAGGGCAAGCATAAAATCGTAGTGACTGAGATTCCGTACCAAGTTAACAAGGCTCGCGTTATCGAAACGATTGCGAACTTGAGCCGAGACAAGGTAATCGATGGCATCACAGCACTTCGTGACGAATCTGACCGTCAAGGTTTGCGCATCGTTATCGAATTGCGCGCTGATGTGCAACCAGATATCGTCCTCAATAAATTGTATAAACATACTCAATTACAAGAATCCTTTGGCGTGATTATGTTGGCCCTCGTGGACGGTCATCCTCGCGTATTGAATTTGAAAGAAGTATTGGGTTACTACTTAGATCATCGCCTCGATGTTATCGTACGCCGTACGCAATTCGAGCTTAACAAAGCTGAAGCGCGTGCTCACATTTTGGAAGGCTTGTTGATTGCCCTCGACCATATCGATGAAGTTATCGCTACCATCCGTAGTTCTCAAACTGACGAAATCGCACGTAACGCATTGATGCAAAAATTCGGGCTTTCAGAAAAACAAGCAGTAGCCATCCTCGACATGCGTCTACGCCGTTTAACAGGCTTGGAACGCGAAAAAATCGAAGAGGAATACAAGGAATTATTGGCATTGATCGAAGATTTGAAAGCTATCTTGGCTAGCGAAGCACGTCAACGTCAAATCATCAAAGACGAACTAGAAGATATGAAGAAGAAATACGGCGACCCTCGTCGTAGTGAAATCACAATCGATACGTCCGACCTTGATGTAGAAGACCTCATCGCTGATGAAGAGATGGTAATTACCTTGACAAAACAAGGTTATATCAAACGCATGAATGCGAACGTATATCGCAACCAACATAAGGGCGGCGCTGGCGTTATCGGCATGAAGACGAAGGAAGACGATTATGTAACGCAAATTATGCATGTTCGTACGCATAATACATTGTTGTTCTTCACGTCCACTGGCCGTACATATCGCCTCAAAGCATACGAAGTGCCTGAAGCAGGTTCCCGTAACTCCCGTGGTACTGCTATGGTCAACGTATTGCCACTTGCTGTGGGCGAATCCGTTACGACTATGATCGACCTCGAACGCATCCATGAAAATGTAAACTTATTCATGGTTACCGAATTCGGTGTTGTGAAACGTACAGCTATCGAAGAATACCGCAACATTCGTCGTTCTGGTCTCAATGCAATCAACCTCGACGAAGGAGACCGATTGATTTGCGTTATCGTAACCACAGGCAACCAAGATATCTTGATTGGTACGAAACTTGGCATGGCGATCCGTTGTAACGAAGAGGACGTTCGTCTCATGAAACGTGCGGCTCATGGCGTGCGCGGCATCAAGTTGAAAACAGGCGACGTTGTTGTAGGCGCTGGTGTTCTTGAGTCTAATGAAAGCGAAGCACAAGTGTTCACCATTTCTGAAGAAGGGTATGGTAAACGCAACGAAGCGGATGCGTACAATGTACAAAAACGCGGCGGTATCGGTACAAAGAACTTCCGCATTAACGACAAAACTGGCGATGTAGTAGCCGTTGAGGTCGTTCACAATGATGACGAAGTAATGCTCATTTCTGAACAAGGTAAAATTATTCGCTTTAACATGAACGACATTGCTGTGAAAAAAGGCAAGGCCATTTCTGGTGTGAAAACACAAAACCTCGACGAAGGTGATAAGGTAGCTAGCATTGCTGTAATTCCTGCATCTGAAATCGAAAGCGAAGATTAATATCGTACACCATATGGATTCGTGTTCTATATGAAAGTAACGAAAATATATTATATCTAACATAGATATGCACAATTGGCGATCACCTATGTGGTCGCCACTCGTGTTATACAGGATGCGTGATGGTCCTGTAGTTGAGACCCTGACACTGTGTTAGGGCCGAACCTTAATCATGCCCGTATATAGTTGAATAGAGAATAGGATTGAATAGGAGAGAATGATGAAAAAATGGTTAGCTGCCATCATGGTGGCAGGATGCATATTTTTCGGTGGCTTTGGCGTAGCTAATGCTGCTGATTGGTATTACGTTGATGCGGACACAGACGATTCCGCGTGGTTTATCGACAACTCATCGGTGTTTAAAACAGATTCTATGGCGCGTATCTTGGTGAAAGCCAACAATGTAGAAGGTTATACCTATATCTACACCGTTGAAATTAATCGCCCGGATAGCACATGGACAGAAGTGAATGCCACTGTGTATAGCCAATCTGGTGTACCTTTGTTGACAAGCAATGAAAAACAAAAACCTGTGAAAATTGAGAAAGATACAATAGGGTCAGAAGTAATGCAGGCCCTTTGGGGAAAATAAAATTTAATTGAATTTGTATGCTTATGTTTCTGAATATTAGCATTCGTATATAGTGTGATAGGAATGGCAGGGAATCGAAAACCTCCACCGGCCGGAGCGGAAAAATATATTTTCCCATATTTTATGGTAAAATTAGGGGAGAAATAGTTTTATAGGGGAAAGGTGGTGTGGTATGCGTAGTTTTGATTATCGGCGGCTTGCGGATTGTCTGTGGGATGGTGAGGTTGTGTCGTTGGTATCTCAGATTCATGAGTATAAAGGGCGGCAGGATGTGTTTGTATCGCAGCGGCCTAGTAGTGTGGCGCGGCTTGTGGATATTGCGAAGGTACAGAGTGTGGAGTCGTCGAATCGGATTGAAGGGATTGTGACGACGAAGGCGCGGATTCGGTCGTTGGTGGCGGATAAGACGACGCCTCATAATCGGGATGAGGAAGAGATTATGGGGTATCGTGATGTGTTGAATACGGTGCACGAAAATTATGAGCATATTATGCTGACGAGTAATATCGTATTGCAGTTGCATCGTGATTTATACGCATATTCGCATAAGAGTATTGGCGGACAGTTTAAGAATGTGCAGAATTCAATTATTGAGCGGCTTGCGGATGGCTCTGAGGTAGAACGCTTTAAGTCCTTGACACCCTATGAAACACCGGATGCTATAGATGAAATATGCCATAGTGTTAATGCGGTTCTTCAAGATAAGTTTGTAGATCCCTTGCTTGTGATTCCTGTATTTATACACGATTTTTTGTGTATTCATCCTTTCAATGACGGAAATGGGCGTATGAGTCGATTGTTGACGACATTGCTGTTGTACCAAAATGGGTATATGATAAGCAAGTTCATTAGTTTAGAGCAGAAAATTGAGCGTATAAAGGACAGTTATTATGCGGCACTGGCCCAATCTGGTGCAGGTTGGCATACAGGCGATGAAGATGTAGTTCCCTTTGTTAAATACATGCTCCGAATTATTTTGGCGGCCTATCGTGATTTTGAAAGTCGCATAGAATTGCTAAAAACATCGTTATCTGCAAAGGATCGTATAAAAATCATAATTAGTGCTACTATTGGCAAGGTTACGAAGACTGGCATTCTTGAGAAACAACCAGATATAGCTGTATCTACTGTTGAAAAGGCATTGAAGGAACTTGTAGAAGAGGGCTTTATCGAACGGCATGGTGTGGGACGAAGTACATTTTACGTAAAAGTATCGCAAAAAATTAGCTTTCACGCAAAATACATTTAATATATGGTATAATAAATTAAATCTGATTTTATATGAGGTGAAATATATGAAAAAATTACTAGGTACATGTTTAGCTGCTGCTGCAATTTGCGCATGCGGTTTCGGTTCTGCTAGTGCTGTTAACTGGCAAGTATTTGGTCAAGATAGTGCTGGTATTACTTGGTCCATCGATCAAGATAGTGTTCAAAAAAGCGATAAAACTGCTACTGTAATGATCAAGGCTCAAGATTCTGAAGGGTATCATTTCATCGCCACTGAAGAATTTAACCACAAAAAGAAAACTGTAAAAGACCAAAAGGTTGTATTGTATAACCCACAAGGTTACGCAGAACGTGAAGATAAAGTTGATGGCAAAGATCGTCCAGTTGTTGCTGGTTCCCCATCCGAAGCAGTGTACAACTTCTTATGGCCACAACAAGCAAAACAAGGTAAAAAATAATATACACCTTATACGACAATGAACCGACCTCCTTAACGTTAAGATTTTTGGTCTAACATTAAGGAGTCACTACAAAGGCAGCTCGAAAGAGCTGCTTTTTGTGTTTTCAGATGAGGAGTGGGGTTGAGTTATAGGACAAAATATGTGGGTGAAAACTCTTGCAACACTAGATAATGTCTGGTGTGATGATGGCTGTATCTTGTTTGTGAATTTAGTATAACGTAATATAGTATAACGTAATATAGTATATCGTAATATACTATATCGTGTTATACTAAAAATATAAAAATTGAAATAGGTGTAAAATAGTGTAATTTAGATCAATGAGGAGGTGCGGTATGGTATTTGTAGGTCGTGAAAATGAATTAGCTTCCCTTGAAGCGCAATATAATTCAAAGCGTTTTGAATTGGCTATTGTATATGGACGCCGGCGTGTAGGTAAGACGTATTTATTACATCACTTCTTAGCATCGCATGATGGTGCGTATATGGTGGGCCTTGAATCTGGTGCAAGTAATAATTTAGAGGCCCTTTCACAAGCGGTATATCGAGCAACAGGCATGATCGAAACCGGTAAATTACAGTCTACATTGCCAAATTTTTCGACGATTACGGCGGCGTTGACCTATTTGTTTGCGTATAGTGTAGACCATCGATGTATATTTATTATCGACGAATATCCGTACTTGGCGGAATCGATTCCGTCCGTTTCATCTGAGCTCCAGGCTTTGATTGATGCGTATAAAAATCGGTCCCAGTTGATGCTCATCTTGTGCGGTTCGTCCATGAGTTTTATGGAAAATCAGGTGCTAGGACATAAAAGTCCACTATATGGACGTCGCACGGCGCAGTATAAAATTAAACCGTTTACGTATATCGAGGCCCGTCAAATGGTGCCGCACATTTCCTACGAGGATAGTGCGATCGCCTTTGGCCTTACTGGTGGTGTAGCTGAATATTTATCATATTTTAGGGATGGTGATTCTCTTGATGAAAGTATTATTTCCTTATTTTTTACGCCAACAGGACGTCTTGTAGATGAGCCATCGAGTCTGTTAAAGCAGGAATTACGAGAGCCGCGCCAGTATAATGCGATCCTTAGTGCCATTGCAAAAGGGGCTAGCCGTAATAACGAAATTGCCACTAAGGTAGATATGACAACGGGGGCTTTGAATAATTATCTGAAAAGCCTTATTGATTTACAGATTATCGAAAAAATACATCCTGTTGGGTCTAAATCCAATAAAAGTATTTATACCATAAAAGATTCTATGTATACCTTTTGGTATCGCTTTGTAGAACCGAACCAAGGGGCTATTGAAAACTTTAATGGCAAGCTTGTATATAAACAATATGTTAAACCTATGCTTTCACATTTCATGGGACCTGTATTTGAAACGATGGCAGCGCAATATGTACAGGCACGCATTCACCGTGGTACGGCGCCGTTCTTACCACAACAAATAGGCCATTGGTGGGGCACAGATACCGCGACGAGAAAGCAAGTGGAAATCGATTTAGTGGCCATGGCGGACATACAAGCAGATTCCAATGCACGGCCTGTGCGTCATCTATTAGTGGGCGAGTGCAAATGGAAAAATGAACCGGTTGGTCAAGATGTGCTAGTATCCCTCATGGAAAAAGCCCGCGTATTGCACGGTGAGCCATACTACTGGCTATTTAGCAAACGAGGATTTGGATTTGTCTCAGACGATGAATGGGTGGAGCTCATCGATGTACCGATGATGTATGAACTATAAAATTTGTTATTTATGAAAGCAAATAATCTTTCAATTCCTACTATCCCAGTACGTTGATGAACTGCCTCCATATTTGTTATGCTAGTACTATAGGAGAAATTTAAACTTTCACAATAGGTATGATTATACAGAACGAGGAGGTCCTCATGTCCCAATTTGAATTTATCGACAAACGCGTGCCGATCGCGCTTGACAACCCGTCCATTTACCACGACATTTCGAAGTGTAAGAATTGCACCTTGTGCCGTCGCGCTTGCGCCGATGTGATGAGTGTGCTTGATTATTACGACCTCGAGGCGACTGGCGATGTGCCGGTATGCATCCACTGCGGTCAATGTGCGGCTGCATGTCCATTCGATTCTATGCATGCAAAATCCGAGCTTGATAAGGTGAAAGCTGCCATTGCCGACCCTGATAAAATCGTCGTCATCCAAACGGCGCCGGCTGTGCGCGTGTCCATCGGTGAAGGCTTTGGCTTTGAACCAGGCACATTCTTAGAAGGCAAAATGGTGAGCGCCCTTCGTAAACTTGGTGCTGATTACGTAGTTGATACGAACTTTGGCGCAGACTTGACCATCATGGAAGAAGCATCCGAGCTCGTGGACCGCTTGAAAAACGGTGGGACCATCCCTCAATTCACATCCTGCTGCCCTGCATGGGTGCGCTTTGCGGAAATCTATTTCCCTGAACTCATTCCGAACTTGTCCAGTACCCGTTCTTGTATCGCCATGGAAGCGGCCATGATCAAGACATACTTTGCTGAGAAAAAGGGCATCAATCCGGCGAACATCGTGTCCGTCAGCGTCAACCCTTGTACGGCGAAGAAGGCTGAAACTAAGCGCGTTGAGGAGAATGCGGCGGCTCGTTATTACGATGATGAAAGCCTCGGCATGGACACGGATATTTCCATTACCACACGTGAATTCATTCGCTGGCTCAATGACGAAGGTGTTGATTTTGAAAGCCTAGAAGATTCCCAATTCGATGATTTGATCGGTATGGAAACTGGTGCATCCATCATCTTTGGTAACACAGGCGGTGTTATGGAAGCGGCTATGCGTACAGCATATAAGCTCATTACGGACAAAGAGCCACCTCCATATGCATTGACCCACCTCGAAGACGTTCGCGGCATGAACGGTGTAAAAGAAGCGACTGTACAACTCGGCGATGATGTAACATTGTCCGTTGCTGTTGTACATGGCGGTAAAAATACCCGCGATTTCCTAAACGCTTTGAAAGACAGCGGCAAACACTATGACTTTATCGAAGTTATGGCTTGCCCTGGCGGTTGTATCGGTGGCGGTGGTCAACCACGCACCAAATTACCACAAGCCGTAAAAACAAAAGAAGCCCGCATCGGCGGACTTTACAAAGCTGATGAAGAGTACAAATACGTGGCATCCTATGAAAGCCCTGAAATCCAAGAACTATACAAAAACTTCTTGGGCGAACCATTAGGACACAAAGCACACGAACTATTACATACACACTTCACAGATCGTAGTGCACAACTAGGGGACCGCAAAGATGTGGTGCCTGAAACATGCCCTACATCACCTAAATACAAAGGGTAATTATAGATGCTCCCAGGGGATCCTAAAAAACTCCACCGGCCGGATCTGTTCCTTCGGAACAGGGCCAAAGTCGTTTTTTAGGTTCCCCTGGGAGCTTTCTCTATGTACGTTTGTAGTTTAGGTGATGCTAGGGCATTGGGTATTCATAGATGTGTGATATAATAAACAGAAATGTTGATGGAGGGGTTGAGATGGCTGTAAGTTATAAAAAATTATTACATATGATGATAGAAAAAGATATTTCTAATCAGGATTTAATCAGGGGTGCCAATATTTCAGCGAATATTATTACGAAAATACGTACAGGTAAATACATAGCATTAGATAAATTAGAGAGTATCTGCCTAGCATTAAACTGTACTCCTAATGATGTACTTGAATTTATTAAAGAGGATAAATAAATGGCGAATTTATCACAGCAAAAGCGTCAAAGGATGTTAGAGTTCTTAGATAAGATAAAAGCTGAATACCAAGATAATGATGAAATGTTGATGGCACTTGGCGAAATAGAGAATGAATTAAATTCAAAAAAGTATGGACTTGTTTGGGAAAAGCACGAAGAACAAGTTGATATTATGATAAAGGATAACATTCCTGTTTTTACTGAAGTAACCGACAGAGAGGTTAAAGCTAGAGAAGATAATAATTACAACTTTCTTTTAGAAGGAGATAACCTACACAGCCTTAAGCTTTTAGAAAAAACACATAAAGGAAAGATTGATGTTATCTATATCGATCCTCCTTATAACACGAAAAACAAAGAATTCATCTATGGTGATAAGATGATAGGTTACGAAGATGGTTATAGGCATTCAAAATGGTTGTCATTTATGTCTGAACGAATCGTTGCTGCAAAAGAATTATTAAGTGAGAAAGGTGTATTGTTTATAAGTATAGATGAAAATGAATATTGTCAGCTTAAACTGTTATGCGATGATGTTTTTGGAGAGCAAAATTATCTTACAACATTTATACGTAAAACAAAGTCTATGACTGGTGACGATGGTAATGGTTTAAATATTCAGCATGAATATTTACATGTATATGCTAAGAATAAGTCTAAACCCTATTTTGTTGGAGATAAAAAGAAATTAGATTCATATAGTAACCCTGATAATGATCCTAATGGTGATTGGACTTCTGGAGATCCAAGTGCAAAAAGTGGTGGTGAAAGTACATATTTCCCTATAGAGAATCCATATACCGGACAAATTGATTATCCTCCTAAAGGCAGATATTGGGCATTTTCAAAAGAGACTATGGACTCTTATATAAATTCTGGAAGAATTAAGTTCAAAGAAAAAATCACAAAAAATCAGCGTGGCTTTATATTCAAAAGATATGCAAACAAACTGCAAAATAAACATATGCCTGTTGCGACTCTTGAATTTAGCGATAATAGTTTTATGAATTCCGTAGCAACAAAAGAAATTTTGAATATATTTAATACTAGTAAGTCTAGTAAGTCTAGTAAGTTTGACTACCCCAAACCAATCTCATTTATTGAGACATTAATAAAATCGGTTTCTGCAAAAGATTCTACTATTTTAGATTTTTTTGCAGGTAGCGGCACAACTGGTCATGCAGTAATGCGATTGAATAAAGAAGATGGTGGAAATCGTAAGTTTATTCTTTGTACGAATAATGAAAACAATATCTGTGAAGAAGTAACCTATGAAAGACTAAAAAGAGTTATCAATGGTTATGGTGATGTAGAAGGAATACCTGCTAATTTGAAATACTATAAGACAGATTTTATTTCAAAGGATGCCGAAGATGTAAGCAGTGAGCTATTACAACATATTGAGGAAATGGTTCAGCTAGAACAGGGGATTAAGATTGATGATAAGGAATATAAGCTTGTCTTGTCAGATGAAGAAGCAGATAGCTTAGAAAAAAATTGGGATAACTATCAAGACTTAAAGGCAATTTATGTATCTAGAGATGTTTTATTTACAAGTACGCAAAACAAATTATTCTCTACTGTGGAAATACATAGTATTCCTGACTATTATTTTGGATCCGAACTAAAGGAGGTTGGTGAATCATGGTAAATCCAGGCCCGACAATAAACCTTTTTGAATTCCAAGAAAAAGCAGTCACCAATTTAATTAATTTAACAACTAAAACTGATGCAAAAGAAACCATTGTAATGAAGGCTCCCACAGGATCGGGTAAGACGATTATCTTGATTGACTATATAGATACATACCTAAGCAATGTAGATAAGAAAACCGCTTTTATTTGGCTTTGTCCGGGTAAGGGAAATCTTGAAGAACAAAGCAGAGAAAAAATGATAAAACTTTCTCCGGGGAGAAGTACACAAAATCTTTTTGATGCACTTTTGGGTGGATTTGCTGAAGAATCTACTACTTTTATAAACTGGGAGCTTGTTACTAAGAGTGGTAATATTGCTATTCGTGATAGTGAAAGGAAAAATCTGTTTGATCGAATCGCGGAAGCTCATAGAAAAGGTACTGAATTCATAGTCATCATTGATGAAGAACATTCCAATAATACAGTAAAGGCAAAGTCCATTATCGATGCCTTCGCTGCAAAACATATTATTCGTGTTAGTGCTACGGCTATAGAAAATAAACGTTTTGAATTTTTTGAAATTGATGAGCTAGATGTTATCAACGCAGGACTTATAACCAAAGCACTTTATGTTAATGAAGGAATAACAGAAAACGTAAATATTGATGATGACTTCAACACTCTTTTAGATTTAGCGGATAGTAAAAGAAAAGAAATTGCTGATAATTATAAAAAATTAAATAAAAATATACGACCACTTGTTCTGATTCAATTTCCCAATGGACAACCAGAAACTATTGAGGCGGTAGAAGCAAAATTGGAATCCATGGGTTATACCTATGACAACGGTATGGTAAGTAAATGGATGAGTGAAGATAAGAAAGATTTACCCGATAATTTAACCGACAATGATGGTGTACCTATCTTTTTACTCATGAAACAAGCTATCTCTACTGGATGGGATTGCCCAAGAGCAACAATACTAGTAAAACTTCGTGAAGGAATGAGTGAAAGCTTTGAAATACAAACCATAGGCCGTATAAGACGTATGCCTGAAGCAAAACACTATGAAGATGATCTCCTTGATTTTTGCTATGTGTATACTTTTGATGAAAAGTATAAGGCAGGTCTGTTGGCAAACGTGGATAAGGCTTATGAAACTAGAAGACTATTTTTAAAAGACAAATGTAAGACTTTCACCTTAGAAAAGGAAATTCGTGATCTTGATTTTAATGGGCTTGGTGAACGGGAAGTACTCCACAAAATTTATGATTTCTTTGTAAAAAAATATGCTTTAACAAATGATAAAGAATTAAACCAAACAAAATTGGAAGCAGATGGATATATCTTCGGAGATGAGATTATTGGTCGTGCTTTACATGGTAAATTTATTCGTACCAATATGGTTATAGAAAGTGATTCATTCTATACTACTAGAAAAAGAGTTAATACGCATACACATGGTATTGAGCTCCTTCACAGTGTAGATGCGATTAAATCTACTATAGGAATGACAACGGCAAAAGTTAAAGTCATTTTGGAACGACTTTTCCGCCAAGGGAACCGTGGTAAAATGAATTTGTTAAAGCTGCCAACTGCAGAGTTTTATGCATTTGTTGTAAATAATGAGCATAAATTAAAAGAAGAATTCAAAGAAGTCACATCTGATATGGCAGTTCAAATGAGTTTAAATTTAATGCCTAAAAAATCAACCTTCAGAATACCGGAACAAGATTTCTATAAATATGATGTTGGGGTTAAAAATGAAATTGAGTATTTAAGTAATGCCTATGAGGGTTACACCTCTGGATATGTAACTAGCCTTGTAAGGTCAACATCGGAAATGCTATTTGAAAAATACTGTGAAAGTCGTGATGATATTGAATGGGTTTATAAAAATGGGGATACAGGACAGCAATATTTTTCTATCGTTTATATAGATGCACTCCAACATCAATGGTTGTTTTATGCAGACTATATTGTAAAGAAAAAAGATGGCACTGTTTGGGTCATTGAAACGAAAGGAGGAGAAGTAAAAGGGCAAGATAAAAATATTGATAGGCAAATCGAAAATAAGTTTAATGCATTTAAAAACTATGCGGAAGGAAAAGATATACATTGGGGCTTTGTTAGAGATAAAGATGGAGAGCTTTATATCAATAACACAGAGTTTGTAAGTGATATGGCTGATGATAAGTGGGTACATCTTAGTTTAGTAATTTAAGTGTGGAGATATAACTATGTATAGAAGTAGTAAATATGAACTTTCAGATCAATCATTAAAAGCATTTGCTAAATTATTTAATGAGGAAAGCACATTTAATCATATAAAAATTTATCCAATTGAAAAAGAAACATTTATTGATGATGGATACATTAAAAATGAATTAACAAATCAGACAATCGGATTTGATTGGGAAATTAGAGATAAGTATTTTGAAAATGGTGTTTTTAAGTTTGATACACTAGGACAATTTGAACGAAAAATAATAAAACCATCTATAGAATTATCGCTACAATGTGATAAAAATCAAACCGCCGTTTTAGTTGCTTGGCATCAAGATTGGAAAAATGAAAATCCAGAGATGATGCGTTTATCGACCGATACTGCAGATCAAATAGGAAAGGTGCGATATACTAAACACTTTAAAATTTATCGTTATGCTAATATTAGCGAATTAAAAGCGATGATTGATAGAGCCTTTGAGAATGGTGAATTTAATCATTCTAGTTTTTAACTTGTGTATTAAATTTCTACTAGGTCGATACGTGATGAATCGTCTTAATACGAATGTATCGACAAAGGCGTGCCGATATGACCATTATGGGGGAAGCATCGATATATGTTGGTTGTCATGAATGGTTTGCTAGTGAAATTAGTGAAATAGTGGAGATTCTTGATTAGAGCAGCTAGAGTCATTGGCCCTTACGCATGAATTATATACGAAAGACCCAAGTGAATCATTATGAAACACTTGGGCCCTTTTCGTCTTAGTTTTATTGATTACACACATAAAAACTTTCAACATATAATGAACATGTAGCCGGTGAGCAATTATTCAGTATCAATGAATTGGGATTCGTCCCTATGTCACCTTTAGCAGTAGAGGCTGCAGTTGCAGTGCTAATAGCGGTGCTTGATGGCATTGTTGATTAATATTAGATTGTTTTGTAAATAGTTTATAGAAAGGAGGGATTTACATGTTACCTTTATTAGCCTTAGTAGCTGTGCCAATGGCATGGGAAGGTTTTGCATCAGGTGTAGCCTTAGGGCTTAGTGTATATGGTGCTTCACGTCGTCGTCGCTAATAATGTTTATGTTGAGTGAAAGGAAGGTGATTAGTGTGTACCATTTTATAGGGTTTACTGTAGCAGTTGCACTTTGTACATTGTTAGAAGATTAGATTATTAAATACAATATTTTGATTAAAGATGAGGTGATAAAATATGGATGAATTATTAGACTTAGTGATGGATGTAGCTGTTGATACAGTAGTAGATGTGCTATTAGATGAATTATTAGATGATCTCTAGGAGGTGTTTAACATGTTATTAGCTGTAGACTTTGGTTTAGTACATGTATGTGTTGAGGGGTAAATTTGAAAGTAAGAAGTGAATATAAGAATCGATAGACCTATTCGTATGATGTCATATGGATAGGTCTTTTTCTGTATAAAATCGCGGCAAAAAGGTTTTCTGTTACCTTATAATGACTAAAAATAGGGATAAACATAGATATTACCTGCGTTTTGTAAAAAATAGACCTCTTGGAAAACCTACCCTCATATTGACGTAATTTCAGAAAACCCTTATAATTACTGTATCCTTAGAAATAAGGTTTTCCACCAGTATTTACCTAGGCTTCTAGGCCCTCTAGAACCTAATGAGGCGAAATTTTACCGTTTACGGTATTGAAACGTGAACTCAGTAGCTACCAAGAAACAAGTTTTATGGGTTGCAACAGTACTTACCGCTTGCGGTATTGAAACACTTTATTGTTATAGCCAACTACTGCAGATTGACCGGTTGCAACAGCGCTTACCTCTTGCGGTATTGAACCCCGTCGGCTTGTTTTATGACGTGGTCTGCCACCTTTGTAGTTGCAACAGTATTGAGACCCACCAAAATCGTCACGGAATACTGGACGTAATCCGTTGTTGTAATCGTACTTACCGCTTGCAGTATTGAAACCGGCTAATACGAAGTCGCACGTCTTGTTGTTGACGAGTTTCCATAGTACTTACCACTTACAGTATGTATCAATTGAATAGTATTAAACCCCCGAGTGAATTGAACCGACCCCTTAATGTTAGACCAAAAATCTTAACGTTAAGGAGGTCGGTTTTTCTATGGCAAAATATAGCTTAACATTTAAATTAAAAGTCGTTACTGCATATCTAAACGGCGAGGGTGGATATGAGTATTTAACTAAGAAATATGGTGTAAAGACTACATCACAAGTTCGTCGTTGGATTAGTGCATTTAAAGAATTTGGTAAAGATGGTTTGTGTCGAAAGCGAAATAATACAAGATATACTTCAGAATTTAAGCTAGCTGTGGTAGAGTCATACTTAACTAGTGAATTATCTTATCGGCAAATTGCATTACAATACGGGCTGAATAATCCTTCATTAATAGCTCGCTGGAAATCGGATTTTATGAAATATGGGGCCAATGCTTTTGTCGAGCGACCGAAAGGACGAATACCTACCATGAGTCGAACAGATGAAAAAGCAAAGATTACCACACATACTAAATCACGTAACCAAAAGAAGAAAAAAGAATTAACACCAGAGCAAGCTCGTATTTTAGAATTGGAAAAACAATTACGCTATGCTCAAATAGAGAACGCCTATTTAAAAGAATTGAGGAGATTGCGCATCGAGGACGCTCGAAAAATGAAAGAGCAGCAAGAATCATTAGCAGTCTCCGAAGAGAATTCAAACTAACTGAGATTCTTGCTGCCTTACGTTTGGCAGTCAACCACATCAAAAAATTACTACAGACACAACTGAATTTAAGTATTATGAATTAGATGCAAATGGTGCTTTGAAAGTCAGAAAACTATACTTAGATCCATTTATGGATTTATATAATCTTGAAATTATCAGTTTTAGTATAAGTCCTACACCATCAGCCGAGTCTATACTTTCAGCACAACAACAGGCGATTGAAAAGACTGCTGATGCTAAGTATCGGCGGACATTTCATTCTGACCGTGGTTGGGGTTACCAAATGAAAGCGTATCAACATAATTTAAAAGTGCATAATATTTTCCAAAGTATGTCTAGAGAAGGTAATTGTCTCGACAATTCACCAATGGAAAATTTCTTTGCCATCTTAAAAACAAGAGATGTATTATGGCAATACTTTTCATAGCTATGATGAGTTAAAAATGGCGATTGAAAACTATATTATGTATTACAATACTAAACGAATTAAGGAAAGATTGAACTGGCTAAGTCCAATTGACTATCGTTTAGCTACTACTGCAGCATAAAAAATTCCGAGCAACCAGTTTAGGTTACTCGGAATAAAAAGTCTAACTTTTTGGGGTCACTACAAATCATTTTGGTTTGCTTGGGGGTTTGTGTCTTAGTTTTCCTGAATATATTCATTGTTATTTATTTTATATACTTAAGATGTAGCCGATGAGTTATGGAAATTTAGATAGAGGATACGTCCTAGTAATTTTGATACAGAGATTTCCGACGTTAGGTTTATACTTAGATTAGTACTTATAGTATTTTGTTAAAAGGAGGAATTACTATGTTTCCATTATTAGGTGCTGTTGCATGGGGAGCTTTCGCAGAAGGTGTAACATTAGCTGTTTCAGTATATCAAACCGTACGGTCTCGGGACTAATTGTGGTTTGATTATACAAGAAAAGAAGGTGATTAGATGGTTCAATTTGTAGGTTTCGGCGTAGGCTTAGCAGTTTGTATGTTATTAGATGATTAGTAAAAAAGTAAATGTAATGATTAGTTTAGTATAAGGAGGAATTGATATGTTACCAGCATTAGGATTTTTAGCAGCTGCGTCTGCATGGGAAGTCTTTTCAACAACTGTAACAGTAGGAACAACAATATATCGGGCAACACGGGACTAGTTTAAACTCTGTAATAAAAGGAGGTGTTATACATGATGCCATCAGTTGATCTTGGTTTAGTTCATGTATGTGTTGAGGTATAATTTTGAAAGAAATAAGTGAATATAAGAATCGATAGACCTATTCGTATGATGTCATATGGATAGGTCTTTTTCTGTATACAATCGAGGCAAAAAGGTTTTCTGTTACCTTATAATGACTAAAAATAGGGATAAACATAGATATTACCTGCATTTTGTAAAAAATAGACATTTTGGAAAACCTACCCTCATATTGACGTAATTTCATAAAACCCTTATAATTACTGTATCCTTAGAAAAAAGGTTTTCCACCAGTATTTAACTAGATTTCTAGACCCTCTAGAACCTAATGAGGCGAAAAATTACCGTTTACGGTTTGAGGTTTTCCAAAACTAGCTTTTGGAACCGCTTAAATACTGGCTTTCCAGACCCCGCTGTTGCAACAGTACTTACCGCTTGCGGTATTGAAACGCATTCGTATCGACGAACACCTTATTCTCCCATCTAATATGTTGCAACAGTACTTACCGCTTGCGGTATTGAAACTATCTTCATCACCAACATAGTAACGAGAATACTCTACAGTTGCAACAGTACTTACCGCTTGCGGTATTGAAACAGATTAGAAGGAGGTATTCGTTATGAAAACTATAAAGTTGCAACAGTACTTACCGCTTGCGGTATTGAAACCGTCGAGATATTCCTTAGCGAAGCAGTTTTCGCTATAGAGTTGCAACAGTACTTACCGCTTGCGGTATTGAAACATGTACGTTACTCCATCTACTTCAAAGCCAGGAGCAAATCCCTGTTGCAACAGTACTTACCGCTTGCGGTATTGAAACCAACTTTAACTAAATTTGTTTCTTTTACTGTAACATTTACGTTGCAACAGTACTTACCGCTTGCGGTATTGAAACAGCGTTGCTGTTGCAACAACTCCCGTGCTGCAACTATGCAGTTGCAACAGTACTTACCGCTTGCGGTATTGAAACTTTAGGAGTGATTTTACGGATCAATTCAGGACGACCAGTTGCAACAGTACTTACCGCTTGCGGTATTGAAACGTCCTAATAGCATCACCAACACTAAAATCTTTAACGCGTTGCAACAGTACTTACCGCTTGCGGTATTGAAACGTTCGATCCTTTGCTTCATAGACTACAGGGTGCGGACAAGTTGCAACAGTACTTACCGCTTGCGGTATTGAAACTGCCAAGAACCATTCATCTTTTCAGTAAAGCCTGATACGTTGCAACAGTACTTACCACTTACAGTATGTATCAATTGAATAGTATTAACCCCCGAGTGAATCATTTTGATTTGCTCGGGGGTTTTGTGTCTTAGTTTTCTTGAATATATTCATTGTTATTTATTTTATATACTTAAGATGTAGCCGATGAGTTATGGAAATTTAGATAGAGGATACGTCCTAGTAATATTGATACAGAGATTTCCGACTCTAGGTTTATACTTAGATTAGTACTTATAGTATTTTGTTAAAAGGAGGAATTACTATGTTTCCATTATTAGGTGCTGTTGCATGGGGAGCTTTTGCAGAAGGTGTAACATTAGCTGTTTCAGTATATCAAACCGTACGGTCTCGGGACTAATTGTGGTTTGATTATACAAGAAAAGTAGGTGATTAGATGGTTCAATTTGTAGGTTTTGGCGTAGGCTTAGCAGTTTGTATGTTATTAGATGATTAGTATATATTGGGCGACACGGGACTAGTTTAAACTCTGTAATAAAAGGAGGTGTTATACATGATGCCATCAGTTGATCTTGGTTTAGTTCATGTATGTGTTGAGGTATAATTTTGAAAGTAATAAGTGAATATAAGAATCGATAGACCTATTCGTATGATGTCATATGGATAGGTCTTTTTTGCATATATTTGTATTTAGATTATGAAAATAAGATGATACAATAGGTATATATATTAGAGTATCTGTGTAAGTGGAGGCATTATGTTAACGGTTGCGCTCAATGAATATGGGGACTTTCATCATTTAGGACAAGATGAAGAGAGTATTAAGACGATACATTTTATTGCTGGTATTGTGTACGATGATATGGACAATGAACAGGATGCGGAGAACGAACGGATTCGACTAGATCGGTTTTTCCGTGCTGTTGCAAAAGATTCGCATAGTTTGTATCCACAAGGTTTTTTTGGCAAGCTCAAGGTTGATGAAGCCGAAGAGGAAACATTCAATCCTAATGCCAAAAAAGATATGCGTATCTTTCGAAATGCCATTGATGCGGCATTGCCTGAGTTTTTAGCGCACGGTACATATAATGGGGACGAGCTTGTGGCGATGCCACGTATTGGTCATTATGCGATTGCGCTTACGCTAAAGAGTGAGGCCGGAAAAACTGAATATTTACAACCTTTCATGAGTAATCTGTTGCATGATAAGGTTGCGAGTAATCTCTATTGGCACATGGCGGATGGGCTAGTGTCGCGCTTGGTATTTACGAATCCTTTTGCACTAGGCGTACAACGCGTACGTTTACAGTTAGCCACACAAATGATAGATGTACTAGATTCGGAACGAGAGCGGTTAATTGAGTATTCTCAATTAGGCTATACGCCATATGAGTACCAAGATGAGGCGGTAAAAAAAGAAGGAATTACATCCTATCAGGTGGCGAATGCCTTTGCGTATAGAGCTTCTTTAGATCGTCACATGGTGGAATCGAATCGACCAGATTTGGATGTAAGGCTTCGCACCGTGTCCCTGCGTATGAAAGAGGATGATCCTGAATCGACGATTCGTAATGCATTTTTATACTTAGCTACCTATATCTGTACGAATTTTATTTATTACGGTGCCGACCGGGAGGCTACCGATGTTTTTAAATTCAAAAAACTGGTAGATTTTTCTAATCGATTGAATCCGACGCATCAAAATCTATTGTTCGTATATGACAATATCGATACGTACTTTGAGCAAGCTATGCAGGCCTATCTTAATTGCAATTATTTCGATGCCTTATGTTATACCTATGATGCGTATAATTGTGAAAGTAAATTCCAATCTTATTACAAAACAAATTGGTTCCCCTTCCTTGAGGAACTCATTCATAGCGCGAATGACCGCGTAGCGATTGAACGAGCTGTACAAGATTTTGTAAATTATGCAAATCAAAGTCATATTGATGCGGGAAAATTACATTATGTGTACGAGCAACTCACATATGTGTTAGAAGATATTCAGCATCTTTCTAGCGTTGACCAACGTTTTGTATATGCTTTTTATGATGGTGGCGTAACGGCTTTTAATCACCTAGGTGAAAGCGACCTTGCCGTAGCGTGCTTTCAAAAGTGTCAATCCTTGGCACACACCGTACCATTAGAAACGTATATGCAAACTGTACGTCGTCGTATTGTAGCAAAATTGGATAGTTATGCTTATGACGATGCCTTAACATTAGCTAATTACGTGGTAGAGTATGAGGAACAAATACAGGGTTTACGGAAAAAACTCAGCATGGATGACAAAGCGATTAGTTTGGGGCAGGCCTATAGCCAGTTGGGTCAGGTGTATGCTTATTTGGAACGAGAAGAAGCTGAATCTTATTTTGTGAAAGCCCTTTCTATATTCCAAGAGGGAACGAGCGATTATTACCGTACATTGTCCTATCTATTACACTATTATATTGATGCAGAAAAACAACGTGACTATGAAACATGGGCGCCCAAATACTTTGGCGGAGCCATTAAAGTTTCCGATCAATTAATATATATTATGAGCATGACAGATGATGATAAAGTGGTGCAGCATGAATCTTATGTATTATATGTGTATATCAAGGCATTGTATCAATTTTATAAACATGCAGTAGGAAAAGATGTAATAAAACGTATCGTCGCACTGGGCAAAGAGGTGGGACAAACATTAAATTACTCTGTTAAAGGGCATCCATGGGAACTTATTTTTATTTATATGTCGCTTCTTGGATATGACTGGAATTATATGACGGATGCTGAGTATTTCAAGGAATGTATTCGTCAAACTGTAGATAATCCAGGCCCAGCTATTCGGAATATCATGGCCTATGGCGAAATGCGCATTGCGGATCGTAAGGGAAATCAAAAATTATGTGATGCGATACGCAAAATATTGGAGCAAGATGTGAAGAATATTGAGCGAACTATGACGTATATGTTTAGATAGAGGAGACTTAGGTGCTGTTGCATGGTAACATGCAACGGGGCTCTATTATATATTTATAATAAAGAGCACCATCACTCAATTGTACGTAGTAATGGTGCTCTAAAAGGCAAATGATATTAACTTATTCGTTGCTCGGTGCATAAACAAGAGCTGTTTTGTAAATCGTTTCTAGGCGGTCACGTAATGGACAGTCATCCAGAATACGTATGGCACAGCCTAATTTTAGTAAGTGTCGGAGAATATCTTGTTCTTGGAATGGGAGGTAACTAACCTCAATCGTAAATTCCTCGGCGGTGATATTTTTAGCCTGAATTGTATAGTTACTAAAATAGTTAAAGCAACGATCTACAGCATTATTGGCATCGTGAAGAATGAAAGAAATCGTTTGCTTTGATTCTTTTCTATAGGTTGCATAGACTATTTCTAAATCATCTAATCTTGCTTGTGTACTCACTGTAATGCTTTCAACATCGTGTAATGAGAAATCTCTGAAAGTTTCTTCCGTATGGTCATAGGCGATGAGCGTATATCCATTACTAGCTACCGAATATTCTAGACGGCATGGTGATAAGTCTTTGTCATTTAGCGTGATACGCACATTGCTTTCTATTGCTTGTAAGCACTGTATTACCACATCCATTGATGCCGGTGTATCATCTGTCATGGTTGGAATGCGTGTCCATGTATTAGCCGGGAATGTTGTATCCACTGAATCTAATGTGGTCGTTAATAGTTGTAATAGGTCTTCTGAAAGTAGCCAACTCACTCGTGCATCGCTAATGAGGTCTTTTAAAAACATGCGTTCCGCATCAGATATAATGACAAGAGGTAAATCAGGTAAGATAGACTCAACTTCTTCGCCGTCTTCGGTTGTTTCAATTAAGGCATGGGCTAGTAGATGTTCATAGTCATCGTTCCGTAACGCTTTTTTATATAACGCTGGTGTGAGCAAATCCCGTTGATTGATTACATCATCAATCTCTGATTCCGTATAAGCGATGCCATTAATTAAATCTAACTGTAATTGATATTGCGTGGTAAATGTAATCGCATTAATATCATTGAGTACAGAGGACACATAGGTGCCATCAATATCTGGATCTTTTTTTGACTTATTACGGAATTCTTTATCGGCCTCCTTTTTCTTTGGATATGGATGGAGAAATCGGTTAATTTTTTTCTTCTTTTTATATCCTTCCGGATCTATAAAATCGAGGCCCAATGAAGCATATAAATTGCTGTAGAATTTATTCTTAATACTAGGCTTGCTACTGTGTGTGATATATACATATGGCAAATAGCTTCGTAACAAAGGTAGTAACTGTAATGCATCAGGCACATCTAATTGTATTTCGATATATTCGTCCGTTGTATTTAGAACAGTTATCCAATTTTTGAATTGTCGAGAAAATTGGTCGTAAGCTAATTGATATCCTTCTAGGGTTAAGAAGTGAATCATACAAGTGTCTGTGGATGTTGATGTGTGTTCCCTATCAGGTATAAAGTCAGAAGCATTATATCTGGTTACTTCTAATGATTTGATGCGGTCCACTCGATTGCGTTGCATAATACCATTATTAATGCTACATAGTATATTCTTATTTTCTCCATAATATGTTTGCAATGATAATGGAGTTACAATTTCTCGAGGCTTTCCAGGTTCATAAAAGGAAAGACGTACTTTTCTATGTCGATGTAATGCATCTGCTAATGGATAAAAAATATCCCCATCAATTACATTATTAGGATTATTATCTTTAAATGCAAAGAAGGTATTATTAAATGCATAGATAGCAGAGTTTTCTTGTTGTTTTAGTGGTGCCAATCCATTGAGCAAATACATAATTTTTTTAAGTAGAATATGCCCTGCTGCAGATGTAATAGATATACTAGTGAAAAAGAATACGGCTTTAGCTAATTCTTGTAATTGAGGTTTTGTTAACTCTTCAATAATAGTGTTTTTTATTGTATATGTATAGCTTTTACTGCCTTCTGTTTTAGTTATAATACCTAATATTTCGAGAGTTTTGACTTGTCGTTGAATGTATTGTTGATCGATAAGTGTGGGAGGCTCTTGTTTTTTATTGCGTTGTGCAAAGAGGCTTTTAACTAAATCAACATAGTTATCCACTATATTTAAATCCGCATTCATATTTTGGTACAAATCTGTGATTGTCACATTCTCATTGCATGATATATACGATAGAATGCATAGTTGTACGTAGATTTGCTCAGGTACAGCCGCATAGAGTTCATATAATTGATTGAGGTAGTTGTAACCATCTAAAAAATCATTTTTATCTAAGTGATGAATAGAAGCCTTACCAATACGTTGTGTGTAAATATGACGCATAATATCAAAATAATCAAGACGACGAATGACATCGTCATGTTGACTTTCTTTGATGCCACGTACATTTACTTTTCCTCGATTATGATTCCCGAATGTTAAACTACGAAGAAATTGACGCATACTGGCTAAATCGTTTATGTAATTAGTGGTTGTTGCCATTGTTGTCTCCCTTACCAAATGTATAGGTCCATCTATACAAAGTTATTCTTAATTATGAATATAACATGATACAATAGAAAATGTAAGGATAAAGTGAAGTCGGAAACCCTATGTATCGATGCGTGCCTTCGAATAATGGGTAAATTTAATGTAGGTTTGGTGATAGTCATGGCAATACATAATATATTTTTGACATTTCTTAGCATAGTCACTAATACAAGTGTTAAACGGGTAACTAATGAAGATATAGATGACTCTATACGAGATGTCATTACAACGAATGAGACTGCTTTAAAATATGTTTTGTTTCACGGGTGGAAAAAAGAAGCAACAGCTCACATATCATTTGATAAAATCTTTTTACTTTGCACTGATGGAGTTATGGAAAGTGAGGAAAGTGCTCCTTCGTCTTATGATATATTTATAGATCAGATGATTAAGTTTTATAATGATAAACAGCAAGATGTAGAGGCTTTCACTAAAAGCATAGTGTCCGTTCCTTGCGGTGCCGACCTTGATAATATAGACCGGATTAAGGCGAGTATTATTGATGTATCTAAACGTATTCTTGAGTTTAAATCTAGTATAGATATAAATAAAGATACAGTTCATTTATATATGGATACCACAGGTGGTCCACGTAATGCTGCTATGATTTTACTCGTTATCAGCCGTATGATGGCGTATCATGGCATCGTTGTAGAGGATATGTATTACTCTGGTTATACTCGAGTAAAGGGTGCTCCGGATCAAATTAAGGTACATCGTGTACTTGATATTTATAATCTATTTGATATTGTGGCCGGCTTTGAAGAATTTAATCTCTATGGTAGTGCAAAAAAATTAAATGCACATTTTAAACCCAATGAAATAGATAATGTAGAGCAAGATAACCATTGTAATGAAGGTGAGGCCGGGCATACAGATATAATCTATAATTCAGCGATTCATGATTTATTAGCGGCCATGGATAGTTTCTCAGAGGCGATTAATATATCTAGCCGTGGCTCTTTTGAAAATTCTATTAAACGTCTTGATGAAAGTTTAACCTTGGTTCGTAATACTGCTAATGATACATCGAGTGGTGAGGATTTTGATCAGGATTTAGTTGAACTGTTACAAGATCCTATTGAACAATCTTATGAATCCCTATTAGAATGCCATCGAAATAATACACCTGATGAATTAACCTATATTGACTGGTGTTTAGACCATGATTATTTGCAACAAGCATTAACCCTGTTTTGTGAATACGTACCGGAATATGCAATAGAAAAAGGTATTATTGTTTATGATGTGGATACGTTCTATAAATATTATCAACAGAATCAGGTAGATAAAGATAAAAAAATATTACAAGCGGCTATTAAGTCTTGGAATCGAGCTGGTAATACTATTTCGTTTACTAAGTTTTATAACACTGTAAAATCCAATAGTGACAAATCGGTTACAGATACGGATTTACGTTCGATGCCTATGCGATTATTTAATACCATTAATGAAACACGTGCTAATGGGCTAGCAACAATTAAGAATGATGGAAAAAATCGAGTATCCCCATATATTGATAAAGAAATTAGAAGTTATATTACTTGTGTTATCAAAGAGAAAAAAAGATTGTCATATATTGAGAAAAATCCAACACAGCAAAAGGAACGAATTCACTCTTTTATCAATAAGGAAACAGAAAAATTGTTTCAGAAATGTGAGAGCTTATTAAATCAATATCATTTCAGCCTTCACGTTCAAGATGAGAAATATGCTGAAAACTATACATTAAAAGAATGGATTGTTTTTCTGAAAGAGATTCTTAAAGATTCACACAAAATACTGTTGTTAAATAATGTGGGTTCATCATTACGCAGGAATATTATTGCTGATACCTTAAATAAAGAAGTGTATCAAAAATATGTCTCTTGTGATCTCGATAGTGGATTGATTACCCTGAAAGATAGTACTGAATTAGCATATAATGTCATATGTAATGCACTGTTAGATAATATAATCCATATACATAAAGACAAACAGTATAAGAACTTAATTCTTCATCAGTTACCATTGCAGGATGATACTTCAATCGTATATGCGGAGCAACTTCTTTCACATCGAGGTCGTGATTCAAAGGAAACGGCGCTATTCAATGTGCCTGGTGTATCCATTCCTCATACAGATTTTGAATCTGTTAGAAATACGCTGATTTTTATTGAACAATATTTTGAAATCAAAAAAGCTAGAAATGATAGTAACCACGCTAATAAAGAGATGTTATGTAAATATACGACATCTAAAGAATTGCATAGAGAAATGCGGAAATGTGTGGAGTTAGCAAGACAATTGAGTCGAAAATAAGATGAAAAAGGCTACAGAACAAACTGTATCCACAAAAATTATGTTTAATTTTGGTGGAGCAGTTTAATGCTCTGTAGCCTTTTATGCTGTTAATCTAGAGTAGATTTTTTCTTTATATAGTCAGATACCTCACGAATGTGTTGTATACAAGGTCTAATTTGGTTAGTGATTTTATCAGGTGTTATATAACGGGCAGTTCTAACTTCGTTAGCATGTGCTGTTTCGTTACGACTCTTTTTTAGCTGCCTATATTGATTTAGTATAGAACATACCCGAGAGGTTAAATGTTCATTATTTTTAAGTATTGGATTTAATGTTAAACCCTCTATATTATATGGCGCGTTTGGGAAGTTATCCATATTATAGTGATAAGTGACTATTTTCCTAAATAATATGGGAATCAGATTATTTACTTCATCACTTTTAAGCATATTAAATATATCGGCTTTTAGTTTAACTGGTTTTTTGTCTCCAACCAAGCTCATGGTGTTATTTTTATCTACTGTATATATATCAGAGGATTTGTTATGGTTATCGCTTAATTTTTGCGTGCTCCAAATCACTTCTCTAACGTAATCGTCGAAGTCATTTAACTCTAAAATTTTCATACTATCTATGCAGATAGCACTTAGAAATTTTAAAAATTTACTAGGTAGATTACTACCATCATTTTTATAGACTGTATGCTGTATGTGTGATGTAAAATCTGACTCTATATTTTTAGATACTTGTTCAATGATAATATCATTTACTGTATTTAAAAATTCAGTTTCAAGGGTAATTAGGCTTGCTTTTTCTTTTTCTAGAGTGCTTGAAGGGTTTTGTTTTAATTGACGAATTATATTACTTTGCTCATTTTTAATTGATTTTATGTGTTTTATGAGGGCTTCTTTGATTGCATTATATATATTATTCTTTGTATCATCAATAACATCCATTATAGTACCGATTTTCTCGTTAATTAGGCCAAATGTATCTGATAATCTGATGGTTTTTTTATTTTTTTCTTTTGGAAATATAGTTTCATCTAATGAAATCATATTTGACTTTAATATAACTCGAGGTATAAATTCCGTGAACAAAGCTAATGCTTGTTGTAAATAACCATTATCCAAGCACCAATCAATATATGCTAAATCATCTTCTTTATTACTTAGTACAGTAGCATAGTTTGCTTGGATTTTATTACTCATTAATTTAAGTGTTTCGATTTCAAAATTTTTATGCCCTGTAGAGATTTCGTTTACAATATTTTGTTTGCCAGTTTCTATATCCTTTAGCGTGTTATCAATATCTTCCATGGATTTTTGGAATTGTCCGCGGCTAGACAATCGAATTGCATCAGAAAATTCATTCATCTTAGAAATAAGATTAGTGATTTGTTTATCAGGGTTTTCCAATGTATTTACATATGTTTGCAATGTATCGACACTACCGAATTGATTAAATTCAGCAAAGCCTGTAATCATATCATAAATATTGTAAATAGAATTCCCTTCATACACGCGGACTTCTTTTTGCTTTTTTACATTTATATTGGCATATAAGATGGAACCAATATGAATACCTTGAAATGCTACAAGACGGATAATAGCCGTCATTAGCATAATTGCTGTTCGAGGGCCTCCTGAAAGGTCAACATGTAATGTTACCGTGTCTCCTTCGGGTTGAGCATTAAAGTAACTCATGATTGCATTAGACATATTGATAATACTGTCTTTTAGATTATCAATATAATCAATATCATCACAGTCTATATAATTAATTGTATCTGTTGTCCAAGAGATAGGTATTTGTTCATGGTTAATATATTGGCGCATTTGATTGTTAAATACATTAAGAGTAGATATATTTGAATCCTTAAAGGTGGTTAGCATTTCTTCCGTTTTAAATAGAAAGAATTTTTCTATTGTGAAATTAGGATCATTGATTCTTTTATGGTGCAATAAATATTTCAATGCAGATTCATTCGTTTGAAGAATTACATTAAATGGCGAAATTTCGGTGAGATTAACAACTGTTTTTTTTAGTGCCTCTGGCGAATAAGCATAATTGGTATTCAATGTACTGAGAAATGTTAGGTAAATATGATGTTCCATAATAATGCTCCTAAAAGACTGAAATAAAATGAATCTTTTATGAATACTATATCAAATTTAAAAAAAAATACATAGCTTTTACTAATAAGGAGGTAGTAATTAGACTATGCATCATTGTTAAGTAAAGAAATTTGAATCTTAGTTTTTTTGAATAGGTAGAGATTTGTCTTTCTTATATACTAAGGATGTAGCCAATGAGTAACGAATAACTTATTAAATCTATAGGTTTGACCTAGTGCTTTTGATAATGTATATTTGGCTGTTGGTATATAGTGTAACTATGAATTGTGTTTAGTTTAAAGATTGTGAGGTAATGTATGTACAAGAAATTTAATAGGGTATTAAAACTGTAGCGTTATAAAGTTGTAAATGAAGGGAGGGATAATATGTCATCTTTTGAAATGGATCCTGCAGTAGCAGTGTTAGTCGCGATGCTTGATGCACTTGACGGCTAACAGATTAGTTGTTTATTGAATATGTATTAAAGTTAGGAGGAATGTAAATGTTACCTTTATTCGCAGTCGCATTAGCGGCATCCGCATGGGAAGGTTTTGCAGCTGGGGCGTCTTTAGGGCTCACATTATATGCAGCTACAAAGTCTAAGGACTAATTGTATTAATTGTATAAGAAAAGGTAGGTGATAATATGTATCCATTTGCAGGATTTGTAGTAGCGATAGCTGTTTGTAAATTATTAGAAGACTAATATAAGAGGGTAAGATTACATCATAATGTATAAGAAGGAGGAATTGTTATGTTACCAGTATTAGGGCTTTTAGCAGCCGCGTCTGCATGGGAAGTCTTTTCAACAACTGTAACAGTAGGATCAACAATATATCGGGCGACACGGGACTAGTTAAAACTCTGCAATAAAAGGAGGTGTTATATATGTTGACATCAGTTGATCTTGGTTTAGTTCATATATGTGTTGAGGTATAGTTTTGAAAGTAATAAGTGAATATAAGAATCGATAGACCTATTCGTATGATGTCATATGGATAGGTCTTTTTCTGTATACAATCGAGGCAAAAAGGTTTTCTGTTACCTTATAACGACTAAAAATAGGGATAAACCTAGATATTACCTGTGTTTTGTAAAAAATAGACCTTTTGGAAAACCTACCCTCATATTGACGTAATTTCATAAAACCCTTATAATTACTGTATCCTTAGAAAAAAGGTTTTCCACCAGTATCTACCTGGGTTTCTAGGCCTTCTAGAACCTAATGAGGCGAAAATTTACCGTTTACGGTTTGAGGTTTTCCAAAACTACCTTTTGGGACCGCTTAAATACTGGCTTTCTAGACCCCGCTGTTGCAACAGTGCTTACCGCTTGCGGTATTGAAACGGATTCTAATTTTTCGGAACGTTGTTTTTGCAATAGCTCGTGTTGCAACAGTGCTTACCGCTTGCGGTATTGAAACCCTTGATATGGGGCTATCGGAAGAAGAACTTCCGGACAGTTGCAACAGTGCTTACCGCTTGCGGTATTGAAACGATGATGTATTAAACATTCGAGATGATATAGACTTCTCTGTTGCAACAGTGCTTACCGCTTGCGGTATTGAAACATTATCAAGATTTTGAAGAACTGTGATTGCAGTACTTGTGGGTTGCAACAGTGCTTACCGCTTGCGGTATTGAAACGTATAGAACGATAGAGTGATAGCGATACAATTTCATCATGTTGCAACAGTGCTTACCGCTTGCGGTATTGAAACCTGCGGTGAGCCTTATCGATCATAAGGAATTGTAACGGGTTGCAACAGTGCTTACCGCTTGCGGTATTGAAACTAAAACCATGGCTTTTTGGACTGAGGAGCCCCAACCTCAAGTTGCAACAGTGCTTACCGCTTGCGGTATTGAAACGTCCTTTTACGATATGATCTTTGTGCCATTGCTTACCATCGTTGCAACAGTGCTTACCGCTTGCGGTATTGAAACCTTGCGGTGCCACCATCAGTACCGTCCCAGTATGTAACTAGTTGCAACAGTGCTTACAGCTTATGATATTGATACTTACATCTGTAATAATCTACAGTTGACCCAAAGACTAGTCATATATTTAAACCAGTCATGGTATCTATAAAAGAAGATACTTTGAATTACGAATCAGTTGGATTTGCTATCGGATTTAAAAAGGATGGTGCTAAAGGGCTTCTAGCAATGGCCAATAGGATACTTTACGTTTGATTCCTGCTTTACAATGGTTATATAATCAAATTAATGAAGAAGGATTAAGTAATCGTATTCAAGAAGTCACATTAGATGTACTTTTTGATAAATAATTTAATAACGTATTAAACGGAGGATAAAATCATGAGCAAATTATTAGACGTACTACCTGAAGGTGCTGAGGATATTATTAAAACAGTTTTAAGTGAAACTGATGCTGATGTAATTAAATCTGTAACACCATTTTTAGTTGTTGGAGGGTTAGTTGCATATGTAATTAAAAAAGATAAAATTAAAGACGTTACAGCTCTTATTTCTGAAAGTAAAGGTATATTATCCGGCTTAGTATCTAAGGTAGTTAAATAATGGATGTAGGCAGCAAATTAAAATCACTAATTCCCAATAGCTAGTTTGTTGCTGATAAGCCTTACATGTTTAACTGCTTTAAATATGAAGCAGATGGATTAGTCAATAGAATGTTCTTGAATCTCTTAAATATACGAGATGAAAAATTAATTTAATCTATTGAATCTCCATAATAAAGAGATGAAACAGAGTAGGCGTAATTCCTACTCTGCTAATTATATAAGACAACCTCAAGTGGCTAATGGTGCATTTTAAGTAAACTATGATATATTTTCAGATAAGGTTAATTATATCAATAGTTGTCTTGGTATTAATCTGTCCGTATCGGAAGTGATAAATATGAAAATTATATTCGATTTTTCTTTTTTAACGGTAGATTATAAGGTATCTGGGAGTTATAGAATCTAATTTTGAAAGAATTCAAGTTGCAACAGTATTTACCACTTATAGTATGTATCAATTGAATAGTATTAACCCCCGAGTGAATCATTTTGATTTGCTCGGGGGTTTTGTGTCTTAGTTTTCTTGAATATATTCATAGTCATTTATTTTATATACTTAAGATGTAGCCGATAAGTTATGGAAATTTAGATAGAGGATACGTCCTAGTAATATTGATACAGAGATTTTCAAAATTAAGGTTATACTATGATTAGTGGTTTTATTAGTTAGTAATTTAAAGGAGGAATTAATATGTTTCCATTATTAGGTGCTGTAGCATGGGGAGCTTTCGTAGAAGGCGTAACATTAGGTGTTTCAGTATATCAAGCGACAAAGTCTAAGGACTAATTGAATTAATCGTATAAGAAAAGGTAGGTGATAATATGTGTCCATTTGCTGGTTTTGCAGTAGCGATAGCTGTTTGTAAATTATTAGAAGACTAATATAAGAGGGTAAGATTACATCATAATGTATTAGAAGGAGGAATTGATATGTTACCAGTATTAGGATTTTTAGCAGCCGCGTCTGCATGGGAAGTCTTTTCAACAACTGTAACAATAGGAACAACAATATATCGGGCGACACGGGATTAGTTAAAACTCTGTAATAAAAGGAGGTGTTATACATGATGCCATAGTTGATCGTGGTTTAGTTCATGTATGTGTTGAGGTATAATTTTGAAAGTAATAAGTGAGTATAAGAATCGATAGACCTATTCGTATGATGTCATATGGATAGGTCTTTTTCTGTATACAATCGAGGCAAAAAGGTTTTCCACCAGTATCTACCTGGGTTTCTAGGCCTTCTAGAACCTAATGAGGCGAAAATTTACCGTTTACGGTTTGAGGTTTTCCAAAACTACCTTTTGGAACCGCTTAAATACTGGCTTTCTAGACCCTGCTGCTGGTTGCAACAGTGCTTACCGCTTGCGGTATTGAAACAGTTTCAAATTGCTCAATATCCATATCTTCGATTTCAGCAAGTTGCAACAGTACTTACCGCTTGCGGTATGCGACGAAGGGTGCGAGACAGCAGAGGAGTGAAGCGACGATGAGGTCCGCACATCTCTAGTCCCTGACCTAAGGGAAGGGAAAACGAAAAGGGTGGAGTGAATGTACTTACTGTTTACGGTATTGAAACACTGGTACCCAGTTATACACTTTTTTGCCTTCACCATCATTGCAACAGTACTTACCGCTTGCGGTATTGAAACAACATTTTTGAAGCCTAAGCCTTCATAGAAAGCCTTGGGTTGCAACAGCACTTACCGCTTGCTGTATGCGACGAAGGGTGCGAGACAGCAGAGAAGCAAAGTGACGATGAGGTCCGCACATCTCTAGTCCCTGACCTAAGGGAAGGGAAAACGAAAAGAATAGAGTGGATGTACTTACCGCTTACGGTATTGAAACTCGTACTCAAAGCCAGTTTTGAATAGCTTTATAGTATGTTGCAATAGTGCTTACCGCTTGCGGTATTGAAACTCTTGCTCTAAACAAGGTACTGCAGCAGTTAATACTAGTTGCAACAGTACTTACCACTTATAGTATGTATCAATTGAATAGTATTAAACCCCCGAGTAAATCATTTTGGTTTGCTCGGGGGTTTTGTGTCTTAGTTTTCCTGAATATATTCATTGTTATTTGTTTTGTATACTTAAGATGTAGCCAACGAGTTGTGGAAATTTAGATAGAGGATACGTCCTAGTAATTTTGATATAGAGATTTCCGACTCTAGGTTTATACTTAGATTAGTACTTATAGTATTTTGTTAAAAGGAGGAATTAACATGTTTCCATTATTAGGTGCTGTTGCATGGGGAGCTTTCGCAGAAGGCGTAACATTAGGTGTTTCAGTATATCAAGCCGTACGGTCTCGGGACTAATTGCGGATTATTTATACAAGAAAGTAGGTGATTAGATGGTTCAATTTGTAGGTTTTGGCGTAGGCTTAGCTGTTTGTGCGTTATTAGATGATTAGTATATACCGGATGACACGGGATTACTTTAAACTCTGCAATAAAAGGAGGTGTTATATATGTTGATATCAGTCGATCTTAGTTTAGTTTGTGTATGTGTTGAGGTATAATTTTGAAAGTAATAAGTGAATATAAGAATCGATAGACCTATTCGTATGATGTCATATGGATAGGTCTTTTGTGTCTTAGTTTTATTGAATATATATGTAGTTATTTTTCTAATATACTTACATTGTAATCGTGAGCTTTGGAAATCAAAATAGGGGATATGTCCTAGTAATTTTGATATGAAGTTTTCCAAAACTAGAGGTATACTATAATTAGTTGTTTTAGTAGTAAGTGAATATAAGTGTTCAAAAAATGTAATTAATATGTGTTTGTAATTGTATGAGGTGGAATATGGAGAGATATTTCAGGGATGAATTTATTGGTTATAACTTAACAGCAAGCCAAAGGGAATTAGTCACTCAGATTGAAGAATTCTTAAAAAATGATTCAGAGCATGTATTTATTTTGAAAGGCTATGCTGCAACTGGGAAAGAGCTGATTTTAAAAGAGTTAGAAAACTATTTACGTAAAATTGAACGTGGTATGAGTTTAGTGACACCGACGAATAAGGCTGCATTTTGGTTGGATCAATCAGTCGATAGACCCGTATCTACAATACATTCTATGATTTATGAATATACGGAAACGAAAGAATCTGAAGATGGGCAACCGCGAGAGGCATCTAAATTTATTTATAAGTTAAGAGGAAATCTTGATTCAGTGGATCATGTGTATGTGATTGGTGAAAGTGGTTTACTGAATGATGAAATTTCAGATTGTAACTATCTTTGCTATGGTACTGGTAAACTACTAGAGGACTTGATGAGCTTTATCGATCCTAACGCAACTGGTTGTAGAAGAAAGGTTATTTTTATTGGTGATGATACCCAAATGGCACCAGTGACAAGTGCATCGTCTGCACTTAGGCCAAGTTATTTTAAAGCTATGTATGGTGATGCATTTCCGGTTAGAATATTTCAGTTAACGGATGTGGTAGACAAACAATTAAAAAACTTAATTCTTAAAAATGCAGTACGTATTCGTCATGCTATAGAGAAGAAACGGTATAATCGATTAGTATTTGAACGAGATACATCTACCATGATAGAGCTAGATAAAAGCCAGTTTTTACCGACCTATATAAAGGCGTATCAAGCGGTAGAAGATAATAAACCTATTATTGTTGCCTCTATGAATCAAACGGCACAATTATATAATGCACAAATTCGCGAGCAACTATTTCCTGGTAAAACTTCAGTTCAGCCTGGTGATTGGATTATGTTCACTAAAAATGTGTGGATAGGGGATTATCGAGCATTTAATGGTGAGTTTACTAAGGTTTTAGCTGTTAAGGGTTCTGAAAATAAATATATAGACTTTGCAGGCCGTAGTAGAGAGTTAAGATTTAGGTATGTTGATATTGAGATTACTAACCGGTATGGTGAAAAAGAGAAGTTATCATGTAAATTGTTTGAGAACCTGTTAGATGCGTCTGGCTCCGTGTTACCAGATGATGAATGGTTGGAACCATTAATAAATACGCTCTATTATCCTGTAGTATACGCTCAATATGGTTATGCAATCACAGTTCATAAGGCTCAAGGCGGTGTATGGAACACCGTATTCTTTGATACCGAGTTTTATCAGAATATAAAAACTAAGGCTGGATTTAAATGGCTGTATACAGGACTTACACTGGCGAAGGATAGATTGTATTTTACCAATTGGACTGATATGGGATCTAAACTATTGGGAACGATGTCATCGCTTTCTAATACCTCATCTAGTAATACTAAGAATGTAACATGGCCTCAAGGTTCCTCTGTTGCAATTAATGGAAAAACCACCTTGCCATCTATAGCAATACCAGACATTGAAGGATCTACTGCTTATCGAGAGTATGTGCAGGAGGTTAGTGAAGAACTGGCCGTAGTTCTGAGCCAATTAAATATTCAAATTGTGGGGATTAATAATATGTATTTTCGTATTCGGTATACTTTCAAACGTGGCAATAGCAATGCTTCTCTAGATGCTCTTTATAAACAGAAACAAATTATTACATCGATAGAGAATCATAGAAATCAAGGGGATGATCAAAACTTGGCCAGTGAGATTAAGGCTATTATGGACAGACTAGTGGAGTAAATAATCATTACCTAATAAATTGGTTGGAATATCAGCGTTTGTTAGTATATGTTTGTATTGTGTTGTAAATAAAAGAGAGGGTATGTATATGGAACATACAGAACATGTGACAAGCCGTGATGTATTTGATCTACGTCGTGAGGGCAAGTTAGATGAAGCCTATGCAATGGCTAAACGATTAATGGAGAATCCCAATTATAGCATATGGGATAAGCGTGCATTTGCTTGGTGCTTGCACAAGATGATACAAGTAGAGGCAAAGGAAAAGGTCATTAATTTTGAGCGAATCAAAGCTTGTTTGAATGAGGTCTTTTCCTTGGGGCTTCATAATGACATCAATTTTATGCGTTACCTTTGGGGACCAATCTTAACCATTAAAGAGGTGGAGCAACATATTCCGTTATATCAATACGCTTTACAGCTAGATTTCGCCAAATTTGAACGGGAGGATTATGAAGTCAAACCTTATAAAGGTTCAGATGGAATGATGCATGATTGGCCATCTCTCGTTATACGAGTGCTAAGAAAATCCTTAAATAGTCTTGATAAAACTACAGATAAGGAATCGATTATTGCTTTACTTAACTTAGCCATAGAGCACATGGCTTACTTGAATGAAAGTACGTATTACTTAAAATGGTCTATTGCAAAGGCCTATGTTATGTTACATGAATTAGATAAGGCACAACAGATAATTCTAGATTTATTACAAGCGAAACCGAATGAGTTCTGGCTTTGGAATGGGTTGGTGAATACTATTGAAAATGATCATCTATTGGCACTGTCTTGCTACTGCAAATCCTTATTGTGCCAAAACAGACTACAGTTCAATGGAGCCGCTAAGTTCGGTGTGATTAAAGAACTAGTTGCATTAGAACAATACGATATGGCTAGTGCCGAACTTCATGAGCTCGTTACATTTAAGATTGATAACCATCAAAAGATTAATGATCAATTGAATGCATATCTTCATGCAGATTGGTATAACCCTGATGCTGAAAGACTTCCCAAGGACTTTTATAGAGAGCATAGTGAAATGGCCGTAGAACTCTTGTGTCAGTCCTTACCAAAGACCATTGGCATCGTTAACTATGTTTCCAAATCACAAAATAGAGCCTTTATTGTTGCTGATGGAGACATATCCTTAACGTATCAATACGATTCAAAAGAACCTTTGCATGAAATGGATGTTGTGTCTGTTATCTATACACGCTATGAAGATCAAGATGGCACAGTAAGATACAATATTGCAGCTTGTAACAAGACAGATGAAGAACCGCCTACATCCCTTGTAATGAAATTTAAAGAACCTATCAAAGTGATAGATACAGGATTGGCTTTCACAAAAGAAAGTAATGTATTTATTGAAAATAGATTGGTTCAGACCCACAATCTCATGAATGGGCACATCGTTTTTGGCGTTGCAGTTCGCTCCTTTAACAAGAAAAAGAACTGCTGGGGCTGGCAAGCAACCGAAATATTAGCCGTTGACAATGTTAATCATTAAATCCTAAGACATGCCAGATACATCTAATGTAAGGCAGGAACCTGCAAGTCCTGTGAATCTATATTAATAGTAATGAAAGACCTATCT
>NZ_JAPVXW010000009.1:0-92714 GCF_041431535.1 Veillonella sp. 27098_8_77
GAAATGTGCAATAAATATATATAACCTTCTATGTGGTTTTCAGAGTACAAACTCTGACAGATTCAGTGGCGATAGCTACGAGGGTCCACCTGTTCCCATCTCGAACACAGTAGTTAAGCTCGTAAACGCCGAAAGTACTTGGCTGGAGACGGCCTGGGAGGATAGGAAGTCGCTGATTAAGCTAAAAGACACACCTAAGGGTGTGTCTTTTTTTTGTGTGTAACCTCTCATAGGTTATTTATATGAATTTAGAATGACCCATGAGGGGTTTTTCATTGAATCTAAAGAGCGGTTATGTTATCCTCAAATAGTATGAGTTATAATTTTATATTGTAAGAAGGTTCTTAATTATGTTATTAACAATAGGAAAACGCATAGTATGTGCCATCATTATTTGTGTTGCATTACTATTTATAGCGTTAGGAAGTATGTGGTGTTTATCATCACATTATAAGCTTTATGGTGTTCCCGTTTTAAATTATCATCAGGTTAACGATAAGTATCATTCTGCACTGACCCTTGATGTGGCACAGTTTAAGAAACAGATGGAGTACTTACATAACGAAGGGTATCATACGATTAGCCTTGATGATTTATATGCGTATGTGACAGAAGGCAAGGAACTCCCAGATAAACCGATTGTTCTTACCTTCGATGATGGTTATATCGACAACTATGAGGATGTTTTGCCTATTTTAGAGTCCTATGATATGCAAGCAACCATATTTATGATTAGCGATGCTGTTAATACAAAACGTTTTATGTCTATCAATGAATTAAAAACTATGGACGCTCATAAGTTTATTGTAGAAGGTCATACTAATCATCATAGTATTTTAACGCGCATTGATCCTTCTAAACTTGATAATGAAATCAAAGGTGGTAAGGATACATTACAGGCTTTCATGGGAAAACCCATCGATTACTTAGCGTATCCTGGTGGTTTCAATAATGCTGAAATTCAGCGCATTACTAGTGAAAGCGGGTATAAGATGGCTTTCACAGTCACACCAGGAACTGTGAAACCAGGCCAAAATTTATATGCGTTGCCAAGATTGGCTATATTCCAAGGTGATACACCGTATTTATCATTCTGGATGCGTTTGCGCTGCGCGCCATTTATTACTTATACATGGCAATTACGAGATACATTACGGGATAATGGATTTACAAAATTAGCTGGTTTGATACCATTGTTTTAGGAGGATATATGTCTCAAGAAGTTTTACATCGACCTATCAATGTGGCTGTCTTAACAGTTTCTGATACACGGACTATGGAAACTGATAAGGGCGGAAACAAGGTTCAAGAATTATTAGAAGCTGCTAATCATAATGTAGTAGCTCGAAAGATTGTCATCGATGATTACGATGAAATCCGTAATGCCATTATTCCTTGGTGTAATGATGCATCAATAGATGTGGTCATTTCTACAGGTGGCACCGGTATTGCCATGCGTGATGTAACTATTGAAGCCGTGGATTCTATTATTGAAAAGGCTATACCTGGATTTGGTGAAATTTTTAGATATCTTTCCTTTACGGAGGATATTGGTACCAAAGCTATTGCATCTCGTGCTGAGGCAGGTGTAAATTCGAATACATTAATTTTTTCCATTCCTGGTTCGGTGGGAGCCGTTACTCTTGGCATGAGTAAATTAATTATTCCAGAAATGCCTCATTTGGTGCGAGAAATCAATAAATAGATAGGCACGCACTGATTTACTATGCTATAATTGTATTGTAATTATAGAAGCTAACAGTACTGTATCAGGAGGATCTCCATGGCTTTTAAATTAAAAGGAAAAGAAGAAAAGTTTTTTAGTATTTTAGAAAATCATGCTGAACTTACCTATGAAAGTGCGGAAATGATGGAACGCGTTTTCAAAGGCGAAGTTTCTAAAGAAGAAGCATTCTTGGAAATTGATACAAAGGAAAAAGCTGCGGATGAATTAGTTAATGAAACAGTTGATCGCTTGCGTAAAACATTCATTACACCGATGGACCGTGAAGATATCCAATTGTTGATTGATCAATTAGATACAACACTTGATAATATCAAAGAAATCATGGATAAAATGGTTATGTATCATGTAGGTAAACCTAGTGATGGTGCCATTCGCATGAGTGAAATCGTCGTAAAATGTGTTAAACATATCAATAAATCTATCGGTTACATGGGCAGCCTTAAAAAGGACCATGTAAAGGTAGAAGGTCGTGTACATCAAGTGTTGAAACTTGAATCTGAAGCAGATAATATTTACCATGAAGAAATGGCGAAATTATTTACAGAATGTACAGATCCAATTGAAATTATCAAATGGAAGGAAATCTTAAGCTCCATGGAGGATGTAATCGATGGTTGCGAAGATTTGGTTGGTACATTCCGCCGGGTAGTATTGAAGTATGCTTGAGTCACATTACTTAGTTTGGCTGGTTGTATTTCTAGCCCTAGCATTCGACTATATCAATGGCTTCCACGATACGGCTAATGCGATTGCCACATCTGTTTCAACCCGTGCTATTGAACCTAAAAAAGCAATCATGATGACTGCAGCACTTAATTTTTTGGGTGCTATGGTGAGTACAGGGGTTGCAAAGACAATCGGTGGTGATATTGTTATGTCTCCATCGCTTATCAATAGTGGTATCATTTCAGCAGCCCTTATCGGGGCCATCGTATGGAATTTACTGACTTGGTACTGGGGGATTCCTAGTTCATCATCCCATGCACTAATTGGTGGTATCATTGGTGCCGTAGGCTGGTCAGTAGGTTTTGATGCTTTAAATGAATCAGGGATTTTAAAGATTTTCTTTTCTCTCATCTTATCACCATTAGTAGCAATGGTTGGTGGCTATATTATCATGAAATTGTTGCTACTCATCTTTGGTAGATTTTCGCCTATTGTTTTAAATGATAGATTTAGATCCATGCAAATCGTATCGGCCGTTATGATGGCTTTTTCACATGGTTCTAATGACGCACAAAAGGCGATGGGGATTATTACATTGACCTTACTTAGCGGTGGTTATATTGATACCTTAGATGTTCCATTGTGGGTTAAGTTGTGCTGTGCGACCGCGATGGCTTGTGGTACGGCTGTTGGTGGTTGGAAAATTATTTCCACCATGGGTACAAAAATCTTCAAATTAGAAACCATTAATGGTTTTGCAGCCGATTTAAACTCTGCTATTACTATTTTTACTGCTACATTCTTGCATTTACCTGTAAGTACCACACATGTTGTGAGTGGTTCTTTGTTGGGGGTAGGTGCTTCTAAGCGTATTAAAGCAGTAAACTGGGGCGTAGCGCGTTCTATGGTCATGGCGTGGTTTGTAACAATTCCACTATCGGGTATAGTAGCTGCCATTGCTTATGAAGTAGGACATCTTCTATTTGGCTAATTCTTTTAGAACTACATATAATAAATGAGAAGGACTATTAGTATCTTACTAATAGTCCTTTTTTGTGATATTAATTACAGTTTTATAAAACAATACCATTGCAGTATTGTTTTATATCGTTTATACTAAATGTAGTAATACGTAGACGTTGTTATTGGAAAAGGAGTGCTTATGAAATTAAATCAAGCCACGGACTATGCGTTTCGCATGATTTTGCACATGGCGATGTTACCATCTGGTCAGAAGGTAACAGGAGGTGTATTGGCTGAGCAAGAAATGATTCCAGAACGTTTTTTGCTTAAGATAATGCGCAGCCTTATTGCAGCAGGAATCATGAAATCCTTCCGCGGGGTGGATGGTGGATTTGCATTAAATCGTGAGCCCAAAGATATTTCCATGCTCGATGTGATTAGAGCCGTTGAGGGGGATACGTATTTACAGCGTTGTTTGTATGATGTCGGTTCTTGCTCAAAAGCATGTATGGGCCAATGTGCAGTTAATGAAGCTATGTCTGTTGTACAAGCTGAACTTGTAAGACAGATGGAAAGTGTGACTTTCGATAAATTAGCTGTGCGCGAAAAAGAGATTTTAGAGACCATGAATCCTTGTGTATCTCATGCGTAACGATGTAAGACATTCATCAAGTGTGTATTTTTGAGTCAATTCTAAGGAGGAAAAGACATGTTTGAAGCACTGGATTTAGCACGTTTACAGTTCGCGCTAACATCTATCTATCACTGGCTATTTGTACCGTTCACATTGGGAATGACGGTTATCGTAGCCATTTTAGAATGGACCTTTGTAAGCACCGCTAAAGAAGTTTACCAAAAAATGGCAAAATTCTGGGGTAAATTATTCTTAATTAACTTTGCCATGGGTGTTGTAACAGGTATCGTTCAAGAGTTCCATTTCGGTATGAACTGGGCTGAATATTCTCGTTTTATGGGTGATATTTTTGGTGCCCCACTTGCCCTTGAAGCATTAATGGCATTTTTCTTGGAATCTACATTTATGGGCGTTTGGATCTTTGGTTGGGGTCGCTTATCTAATAAAGCGCATGCTGCTGTGGCAACATTAGTTGCATTAGGTACCAATTTATCCGCATTCTGGATCCTTGTAGCAAACTCTTTTATGCAACATCCTGTAGGCTATGTAATTCGCAATGGTCGTGCGGAAATGGAAAACTTCGCAACCATCGTATCTAATGGTTATGTACCTGGCCAATTTGCTCATATTGTATTAAATGGTTCCATGACAGCAGGTGTCATCATTATGGCTATCAGCGCATGGCACTTGATTCGTAAGAGCCATGTTGATTTCTATAAAACCTCTGTAAAATGGGGTATGGTAATTACCTTAATTGCTGGTACATTAGGTGCTTTTGCAGGTCATCATCAAGGCCAATATATTACTAAAGAACAGCCTATGAAAATGGCAGCTATGGAAGCTCTTTGGGAAACTCAAGATCCAGCTCCATTCTCTTTGGTAGCCAATATCGATACAAAAGCACAACAAAATACAGGTGCCATTGAAATCCCTGGCGGCTTATCCTTCTTAACACAAAACTCCTTTACATCTGGTAAGGTAGAAGGTATTAAAGATTTACAAGCTAAATCTGAAGCTCAATATGGCCCTGGTAATTACATTCCAGATGTGCCTGGTATTTTCTGGACATTCCGCATCATGGTAGCTGCTGGCTCCATTATGTTGTTAGTTGCTTTCATCGGCTTGGTATTAAATGCTAAAGGTAAACTCGTAGAGAATAAAACATTCTTGAAAATCATTTTCTGGATGTTACCATTACCTTACATCGCTCAATCCACTGGTTGGTTTGTTGCAGAAGCAGGTCGTCAACCATGGCTTGTATATGGCCTTCAATTGACTGCGAATGGTGCTTCTAAATCCGTTACAGCTCCTGAAATCATGACTACTATCATTGGTTTTACAGTGATTTACATCTTGGCTGCTATTGCTGCATTGTATTTAGCTGTAGAGCACATTAAAAAAGGTCCTGATGGACAAACAATTTACCATGTAGAAGAAAAAGAGGAGGCAAGATTATGGAACTAATTATGAATAACCTTAATGTGATCTGGTTCATCTTGCTTTGTGTATTGTTTGCAGGTTTCTTCTTCTTAGAAGGCTTCGACTATGGCACAGGTATTCTTCTACCAGTCATTGGTAAAACTGACGTTGAACGTCGTCAAATGATTAATGCATTAGGTCCTATTTGGGATGGTAATGAAGTATGGATGATCACTGCTGGTGGCGCATTATTCGCATCCTTCCCTCATGTATATGCTACATTGTTTAGTGGTTTCTACATGGCATTGTTCTTAATGCTTGCTGTACTCATCATGCGTGGCGTTGCTTTTGAATTCCGTTCTAAAAGTCCAAATCGCACATGGCGTAAAGTGTTTGACTATTGTATTTTCATCGGTTCTATCGTTCCTGCATTATTGTGGGGCGTAACAGTAGGTAACTTAATCCAAGGTACACCTATTGATGAAACGATGACATATGTTGGTACATTCTGGGATTTACTTAGCCCTTACACTGTATTATGTGGTGTTGCTTTCGTTTTAGTGTTTACATACCATGGTGGTTTGTTTACATCTATTAAAACAGCAGGTCCTATCTCTGAACGTGCACGTGCAGCATCTCTCGTTACAGGTGTACCTACTGCAATCGGTGTAATCGCGTTGATTATTGCATCCTATGTATGCACTGATTTGTACAGCTCTATCTTAGCTACTATTTTCTGTGCCTTAGCTGTTGTTTGCTTCCTTATTTCTTGGGCTGCAGCACGTACGCGCAATACAAAATGGGGCTTTGTATTTAGCTCCCTTTCCGTTATTTTGATTACGGCTACATATTTTGCAGGTCTATTCCCTCGTATTATGGTATCTTCTTTGAACCCAGCGTGGAGCTTGACCATTACAAATGCATCTTCCTCTGAATATACCTTGGCATTGATGACTGCTGTTGCAGTGGTATTTGTACCAATCGTATTAGCATATCAAATTTGGGTATATTGGACATTCCGTCATCGTGTAACAGAAAAAGATTTACATTATTAATATAGGATCTTTTACTAATTGTGAAAGTTTGAGCCCTTTTGTGAGGCGTGCTGTAGCGGCACGCCTCATTTTTATGGTAAGATGAATGTAATATTGATAAAATTAGATTTAAAGGGGGTTAGATATGATACAGAAAACGGCACTTCGCGTTATTAAAAGTAAAAAGCTCATATTATTAGCACTGATTGTTTCTAGTATCTTACAAAGCCTTGCCATAGTAGGACAAGCCTGGTTTTTTGCCATATTAATTAACAATTTGATCTTTTTAGAACATACCTTAGTCGATGAAATGAATACCGTTGTATGGTTATCGGTATTTGTAAATTTACGGCTATTATTTTCCTATGTGCAGGAAGTGTTAGCGTCGAATCTAGGACATACGGTAAAATCGGCGTTACGTAAGGAGGCTCTTGCCCATGTGTTCAAGTTAGGCGTGCAGCGTGGTGAATCACAGGGCGATACAATTCATCTCATTACAGATGGATTAGAACAAGTGGATGCCTATGTATCCAAGTATATACCGCAGATGATATATGCTATTGTCATTCCTCTCGTTATGGGCATTGCTATTATTGATACTATGCCCATCATCGGTGCCATATTGATTGGTACGGTTCCATTGATTCCTCTGTTCATGATCCTAATTGGTAAACAAGCGGAAAAGATGAATCAAGAACAATGGGAACGGATGAGTTTATTATCAGGCCACTTTTTAGATGTATTGCGTGGTATTACAACATTAAAGGTATTTGGTCGCGCAAAAGAGCAGATACAAGTTATTAGTCGTTTATCAAATGAATTTAAGGATTCCACATTACGCGTGCTACGCGTGGCATTCTTATCTGCTCTAGTGTTGGAGTTGGTCAGTACCATCAGCACTGCTATTATCGCTGTATATTTAGGTCTCACTCTGTTAGAGGGCAGTTTGGAGTTTCTATATGCCTTCTTTATTTTGTTGTTAGCGCCAGAATTTTATACTCCATTTAGACAATTAGGCGCTGCGTTTCACACTGGTATGTCTGGTAAAACAGCACTGGCTAAATTTGATGCCTTTATGAACATGCCTATTGCATTACCGCAAGGTGGTTCATATATATTACAAGATTCTATTGAGTCTATACAGCTAGAGAATTTAACCTATACATATCCTGAAACAAGCAATGGCATTCGTAATATTAGTTTACAGGTATATCGCAATGAGCCTATTATGCTCGTTGGTGAAAGCGGAGCCGGTAAATCGACGATTGCACGAATCATAGGCGCATTTTTAGAAGCGCCACCTCAGAGTGTGTATGTCAATGATGTGGATCTTTCTACATGCTCTATGGAATGGTGGCGTACGCAAGTAACCTATGTGTCTCAAAAACCGCATGTTATAAATGGCACATTGAGAGATAATATTGCTTTTGGAAAAACTGTAAGTGATGATGAGATTCTAGAGGCCGCAAAACAGGCAGAATTACAAGATGTAATCGATGATAAGGGATTGGATTTTCTTATCGGTGAATCTGGTATGGGTCTTAGTGGCGGCGAGTTACAACGTATTGCGTTGGCACGTGCGTTTTTATATGGCGGACAAGTTCTAGTATTAGACGAAGTGACGGCCCATTTAGATGTGAATACAGAGGCTAAAATTAGCTGTGCATTGCAGCGTTTGATGAAGGATAAATTAGTTATTCTTGTAGGACATCGCATTCAAACTATGCAATGGGCTTCTAGATTGTATGTATTGCGCCAAGGTGAAATTGTAGAGAGTGGAACCTATGAATCTTTATTGGCACACAATGGATATTTTAAAGCCCTTGTGGATGCAGGCACAGGTTCATTTGTCATGAATGACGATATAGATGAATCTGATGTGTTACATCTTACGAAATCAACACCAGAAAAACAACGTGAGTATAAGATGCATCAGCCACAATGTGAATCCAACCTCGCAAGATATAGTGATTTTGAGGGATGGAAGCTATTATTCTCTGTATTGAAGCCCGCTCGATGGTCATTGGTTCTTGCCTTGATATTTACCTTTTTGACGGTATTTATGAATGTAGGGCTATTAGGTGTATCCTCTTGGTTACTCGCATCTGCCGCATTACAACCTGGGATTACTTATTTGAGCCTCGCTATCGTAGGAGTGCGATTCTTTGGGATTAGTCGCGCTGTATGCCGCTATTTTGAACGGTATACATCACATAGAATGGCGTTTCAAGGGCTGTATGGATTACGTGTTTGGTTTTATACCTATTTAGAGCCATTAGCACCGGCCATATTTAAACGATGGGGGGCTGGAGATATGCTGGGCCGGATTATGGCAGACATAGAGGTGCTTCAGTTCTTCTATTTGCGCACCTTAATTCCACCCTTGGCAGCTATTATACTGACATTGTTGGTCTCCTATGGGGTAGGAACCGTAGATGGTAGACTATCGGTACTTGTATGGTCTGCCGCATTAATAACTGGTGTAGTTGTGCCTTATATGGTATATCGGTATCATCGGATATCATTAGAGACGATTAGTGAGGTACAAAGCCGTTTTAAATCTACCTTAAGTGATACATTGGAAAGCATCGAAGATATCATTAGCTATCATAACGAAACCTTGGTTATGGACCGCATGATGCGGGCCGTAGATGATGTAGAATATCATAAGAATCGTATTTCTAAGGGGATGAACTTAGGAAACATCATATTCATTGGTATTGTACAAATTGCGGTTATTCTATCGGCTATTTTAGCAAGTAGTGTGTTAACAGGGCCTTGGGCGAGCGTCATGGTCGTAGTATGTGCCATCGGTATTCAAGCATGGTTTGAAGCATTACAACCTTTGATTGTATCCTTTCATCATGGATATGAGAGTTTAGTTGCCATTCGTCGGTTATTACAAATTAAGCATGCTCCATTACCTGTTGACGATAAAGGTCATATAGTGCTGACATCTATGGACACCATATCGTTAAAACATGTAAATTTTGCTTATGAAAGTGCGCCCCCTATATATGAAGACCTATCCGTACAGATAGAGAAAGGTCAAAATATTGCTATAGTTGGTGCTAGTGGTTCTGGTAAGACTACATTATTTTCATTACTAGAACGTTTATATGACTATGATGGATACATTATGGTCGGTGGTAATGAGTTAAAGTCGATTGATACTGCATCATGGCGGAATATGTTAGGGTCAATTACCCAAGATACCTATATTTTCCATGCTACGCTAGAGGATAATATTCGTCTTGCGAATCCACAAGCCGGAGCGAATGAGGTGAACGCTGCTGTAGAGCATGCTATGTTGTCAGATGTGGTTCAGAGGTTGCCTAAGGGGTTACGAACCATTGTGGGCAGTGGCGGTGTGGGCCTTAGTGGCGGTGAACGTCAGCGCGTTGCTTTAGCACGGTTATTTTTAAAAAATCCTGAACTTATATTGCTCGATGAACCTTTGGAAGGACTCGATCAGGTAACACGGCGAAAACTGCATGAAGATATTCTTGCTTTCACAAGAGAAAAGACCGTTTTGTATATTACACACCAATTAGAAGGTTTAGAGCTAATGGATCGGATTCTTTTTATGGAAAAAGGCCATATTGTAGAGGATGGAACATTTAGTGAGTTAATTGCGAAGAAAGGCCGTTTCTATGCATACTGCCGACTTACAATGGCTAGTGTGTAGCTGCTATGAATATAACATATGGTCTGTTATCTACGCGTAAATCTCGAAAAAACACGTGAATTATGATATAATTACACTGTTTGAGATATATAAATATTGTGAGTGTGCATATATTGGAGCGACTATGACAAAAATCTTCACCAAGTTACGCGCTATGGTGGATGACGCATTAAATGAACGTTCTCCTATTATTGAACAGGATACGACACTTATGACTGCACCTGTGGAACGAGAACTTTTTGATCATAGAATTCTCTATATTGAAGAGGACATGGTCAATCGGATGCTCCGCGCTGCATTTCGAAACCATTGGTTAATTTACTCTGTAACCTTTGAGTTTGAACCAAACAATCAAGTGTTTCTCTCCATTATCACTAAATGGGGGAATGTGATTAATGTGGAATTTACCATCGAGGATGTATGGTTTGATGACTATTCATCTTCCTTTGCTATTAAGTTAGATACAGCTAATATAGATACGGGTGGATTTATATTAAATTCGATTCTCCATCTGTTAGGCAATTGGTGCCTTAGTTTGTTTGGCATATTCTTTAATCCTATTGCCATCGGACACTTAGGGTCGACGGTGCGATTTGAGAAAAAAGGGATTATTCAATTTGACTTGGTTCCCAATTCTAGAATTAAGAAATTTATCCCCTTACCTGAACGTCATGTAGGTAGTACAGGACCTGTTTTGCTGGGGAATCCAAAGACTGGTCAGTCTGTATTGCAGTTAGACTATTATGCATTCCATGATCCGGTAGATACGTTTACAGTTCCTGATGTGCCAACGCGAACCAGTTGGGTTAGATCTATTGATATTGCAGCTGTATTATTATTGCCAATCGGTGTATGGATTACATTTATAATTCTTCATCACTATTTGCCAACTGAAACATTAGAGTTTTCGTTTTCTACATATTTCTTAATTTCTTTAGGGATTTTTATTATATCCTTCTTGGTAATGAATATCCCAAGATATGTATATATGTATGTAGATTCTAGAAAACAATGGCAAAGCGCCTTTGTCCATAATAATATTAAAATTCAGTTGCGTAAGTTACATCGTCGAATTTTCATGCAACAAGCTTCGCTGTCTTCAGATTGCGATGAATGTGTAGCCTGTCAAAGTCAAGAGCGTATAAAACAATTGTTGTTACAAATTCGTGATAAACGATTCCTTGCTAATCGTTTAAAAATTGCTGATGATGATCGTGCTAGAAAACAAAAGGTTAAGTTTATCATCGCCTATATTGGTTGTACATTAATAGAATTAATGTTGTTGATGAACTAGCTAGAGATTGAAAAAGGCTGAGCCTCGTGGCTCAGCCTTTTGTATTATCGTTTTTTACGTCGTTTCCGCACTTTTTTTCGAACTTCTTGTTCGTCTTGTCTAGACGGTACTGTTATTGGTTGTGTCTTTGCAGGTTCTTGACTCATAAATGGAGGATAGCCATATTTATTGGGTTCCGGTTGCCCTGGTAATACCCAAAATAGAAAGCCAATAATCCATACAAATAAATCTAATAAATAATTTAGAGGCGTTACTGCGGAATAGGTATTGATAAAGATAATAATAGCGGCCCATAGAATGCCGGCCCAACCATTAAATCCAATATCGTGTATACGCCGTGTAAATAATGCACAGGCAAGTGGAAATAACATAGCTTGTAATGCACCTACAAAGATGCGCGTAGCCCAATATGCAGGTAATGTAACGATGTAGTCTATTAATCGTTCTTCGATGATATCTACTGCGTAGAAGAGTATCATCAATGCTATGAACAATATGAAAAATTGCAGCCTATTAAAACGCCCAGAAAGGTTAAATATGGTATAGCCCTTTCGTCGTCCCTGATATGCTATACCAAAACCTACCAAGCAGATTAGTACAGTTCGTAGAACCGGATATAATAAATCCATGAAATCCCCTTTATAAAAATAAACATAACGTATATTTTCTATGTGTTTAAGTATATCATGAACGGGCTAATTGGACAATTTCAACGCATTATTTGGATAGAATAGTTAATTCCGGTAATACGAGTTCAAAAGCAATGCCATATTTCATGGATTTTACATTATCGACCGTTGCTTGGATTGATTTTGTTGTAAAGTTCATGGCTAGTTGGGCTGCTTCGTGGGCTGTATAGCCGCGCATGATAGCCCCAGATAATACAGATGTAAAAATATCCCCAGTGCCTGTTGCTTTCACAGGAATGAGTGGTGTTGAATAGGTCGCTAAGGTATCGGTTGTGCCCTCGTATACAGCAATGGTTGCATGTGTATCAGAAGGAACGCTAGTCATAATGACGAGCTCAGGGCCTAACTGATGAAGCTTTTGGCACATATCGTGTAATTCATTATCTGAAATAGGGTTTGTAGAGAATGGTTTATCTAATAAAAAACAGGCTTCTGTAAAATTAGGTTTGACGATATGCGCTCTAGAAATAAGATGTCGCATAGCTTTTACCATATCTGATGTATATATAGAATAGAGGCGTCCATCATCCGCCATGGCAGGGTCGACAATGACCATTTTATTTTTACCGAAGCGATTAATTGCTTCCTCTACGAGATGGATTTGCTCTGGTGATGCCAAGAATCCACTGACGATGGCATTAAAATCAATTTCATTCTTTTCCCAACAATCCATAAATGCCGTTAAATGATCAGATAAATCAACGATTTCAAAATAGGGATATTCTAAATGGTTACTCAATACGGCTGTTGCTAATGGCACTGCCTGGCACCCAAGGGCACTGATAATTGGTAGCATAACCGTTAGAGAGCAACGTCCGATGGAACTCATATCTTGTATAGTTAGTATTCTTGGTACTGTAGTCATAGAGACCTCCTCAATATAGTATACTTGTATTGTACTGTATTCGTTAAAACCTGTAAAACGATTGGAATAATAGAAAGCCCATGTAATGCATGATATAATATGAAGAATAGATGAGTTTTTAATAGATGTAATTTAAAAGAAATAAATAAAAAATAAAATATTTATTACAATATTAAATCTATACCTTTAAATTTATAGTCATAATATAGTATAATAATATAGAAATTTTATTGTATGGAGGAGATTAGAATGGCAAGGTATGTTTTACGGCGCATAGGTAGCGCACTTGTTATACTATGGGTAATTATTAGTATTACCTTCGTTTTAATGCATGCTATACCTGGTGGACCTTTTACGAGTGAGAAAAAATTACCGCCTCAGGTTAAAGCGAGTATAGAAGCAAAATATCATTTAGATGATCCATTGTGGAAACAATATACTGATTATATAGGTGGTGTTGTTACAGGAGATTTGGGGCCTTCTTACAAATATGAAGGTCGCTCCGTTAATGATATCATCGGCGAATCATTCCCTATATCAGCCCAATTAGGACTTTTAGCTCTTTGCGTTGCCATCGTTGGCGGCATTGCAGCAGGATCTATTAGCGCAATGCGACCTAACGGTATTGTGGATTATGCAATTACATTTGTGTCCACATTAGGCATTTCGGTTCCTACATTTATTATTGGTGCTGTTCTTGTCTATGTGGTCGGTTTTGAATTAGGTTGGTTGCCAGTCGCATTATGGCGTGGACCATCATATATGATCTTACCTGTACTCACATTGGCGGCACAGCCTATGGCATTTATTGCGCGTTTAACGCGTAGTGGATTGCTTGATGTATACCAACAGGAATATATTCGTACCGCACGTGCGAAAGGTCTTGGGGCGTGGACTATTTTATTTCGACATGCCTTAGGAAATGCGATTTTACCTGTTATTACGTATATTGGCCCATTGGCGGCTAGCCTCCTAACAGGTAGTTTTATCGTAGAAACAATCTTTGCCATCCCTGGTTTAGGTCAGTATTTTGTAACCTCCATTTATAATCGTGATTATACGGTTATTCTTGGTGTAACTGTATTTTATAGTACATTAATTGTAGTCTTGAATATTATTGTTGATATGATTTATCCGATTATTGATCCTCGGGTAACAACAGAGAAGGAGCGTGCGTAATGGATAGAAATGATTTTTTACCTATTGAACGCGATACGAATATTCGAGAATCAACATTTATCGTGCGTCCAAATTGGTGGCAACGATTTAAGGTAAATCGATTGGCCGTAGTTGGCGCTGGAATTATAGCGGTTATGATTGTACTCGCAATCTTTGGCCCTTTGATTTCGCCGTATACCTATGCGGATCAATCCTTGATCGATGCGAACCAAAGCCCTAGTTTAGCCCATTGGTTCGGTACCGATACATTGGGACGTGATATCTACACTCGCGTTATGTATGGGGCCCGTATTTCCTTGACGATTGGTATCGTGGCCGCTTTATTAAATCTTGTAATCGGTGTTATTTACGGCGGTATTGCAGGTTACTTTGGTGGTAAAACAGATAGAATTATGATGGCTGTTGTCGATGTATTATACGGCATTCCATTATTGTTATATGTTATTTTATTGATGGTTGTCATTGGACCAGGTCTTACATCAATCTTTATTGCATTAGGTATTGCTTATTGGCTTAATATGGCCCGTATTGTGCGCAGTCAAATTGTGAAAGTTCGAGAAGAGGAATATATTATCGCTGCCGAAACAATGGGGATTCCTAAATGGCGTATTTTATGGCGTCATATTTTACCAAACTGTGTAGGCCCTATTATTATTACCTTAACATTAGCGATTCCAGATGCTATCTTTACGGAAGCTTTTTTGAGCTTTATTGGCCTTGGCGTTAATGCACCGATGGCAAGTTGGGGCGTATTAGCCTCTGATGGGATTAGTAGTATGAGATCTTATCCATTTCAGTTAATTTTTCCTGCATTGGCCATCAGCATTACCATGCTTGGATTTGTATTCTTAGGCGATGGATTGCGCAATGTATTTGATCCAAAGGAAGGGGATAGATGATGAGTGATATGTTAGTCGATGTACGAAACCTATCCATTACCATTGATACCTTTAGAGGACCGTTGCGCATCATACGCAATCAAGACATTACGCTTCGTCGTGGTGAAATCCTTGGCATAGTAGGTGAGTCCGGCTGTGGTAAATCGGTTATGGTTAATTCTCTTATGGGATTATTGCCAGAAGGTCGTACTAAAATAAAATCTGAAAAATTTGAAATTGATGGCGAAGATTGTCAAGACTATGTAGAAGAAGATTGGAATGAATTGCGTGGCACAACAGTAGCCATGGTATTTCAAGATCCTATGACTGCTTTGAATCCTATCTTGACGATTGGAGAACAAATTTATGAGGTCATCCATCGTAGCAATGCTTATGGTGATGATTATGATGAAAAGGCGATAGCTCTAGATCTATTGAAGAAGATGGGCCTATCTACACCAGAAAAGCGTTTGACTCAATATCCGCATGAGTTGAGTGGCGGTATGCGTCAACGGGTATGCATTGCCATGGCTGTTGCAGGACGTCCTAAAATTTTGATCTGTGATGAACCGACGACCGCATTAGATACAACAACAGAGGCTCAAATTTTACGCCTCATGCAAACCTTGGCCGTAGAAGCAGGGATAGGGATTATATTTATTTCTCACAATTTGCGCGTCATTGCCCAATTATGTGATCGTGTAATGGTTATGTATGCCGGTAAATGCGTAGAATCTGCAATGGTAGAGGACTTATTTAACGATCCACGTCATCCTTATACAATCGGCTTATTGATGTCATTACCTCAAGGGAAATGGCATGGTGAGTTGAAAGCTATTGAAGGACAACCGCCTGATTTATATGAATTGCCACGTGGTTGTTCGTTTAATCCTCGTTGTAAATGGGCGATGCGCATATGTGGTAAACGTATACCTATGGTATCGAATATCGGTAATAATCATGAATATACATGTTGGTTAGCAAAGTTGGAGGGACTTTAATGGGATATATTTGGGAAACACGCAATCTCGTTAAAAACTTTACCCTTTCTGGCGGATTGTTTAGACCAAAACAAACGGTACATGCTTTACAAGGTGTGAGTCTCCATCAAGAGGAAGGCGAAACATTAGGTATTGTTGGTGAGTCAGGATGTGGTAAATCTACATTTGGTTATACCTTGATGGGCATACATCAGGCCACGTCAGGTTCTATTTATATGAATAACATTGAAATCAATCCGTATATTCATAAAGATATAACACGGGATATGATGCAAATGGTATTTCAAAATCCCTATGCATCACTGAATCCGAGATTGAAGATAAACAGAATTTTAGAAGAGCCATTAGAGTTAAATCCTAATTATACGCCACGCGATCGGGTTATTCGGGTTAAAGAGGTACTAGAACAAGTGGGACTCGACATGGCCTATGGCGAGCGTTATGCTCATGAATTATCCGGTGGACAACGCCAAAGAATTGGCATTGCAAGGGCTCTTATTATGCAGCCTAAATGCATTATTCTTGATGAACCTATTTCTGCATTAGATGTGTCTATACAAGTTCAAATCATGACATTATTAGAACGATTGCAGGCCTTATATGGTATTTCATATCTCTTTATTTCTCATGATTTACCGATGGTGCGCTATATTAGTCATCGCATGGTAGTCATGTATTTAGGGGCCGTTATGGAAGAAGGGCCGGCGCTTGATATTTATGAGTTTCCTCAACATCCATATACGAAGGCGCTTACGACCATGATTGGTCCAGTTGTTCCGCGGGCACCAATCGGTGCGCCATTGCACGGTGAACCAGCGAGTCCATTACATCCTCCTAAAGGTTGTCTATTTAGTGACCGTTGCCCAGATGTTGAACGTAAATGTTTGGAAGAACGACCACCGCTTCGTGAATGGGCGGACCGTAGAATTGCATGTTGGCATATTTAATGGGGTAAATTATGGAACAGTTAATCGTAGGGAAATCCTTAGAAATGCAATTGGCAACAGTATTAAATACATTGCCACCAGCTGCGACCGTATCCTATATGGTAACGCGTCTTAATGAAGGGGAGGAAGCTACCATAGTGGCTTCTTCTAAGGAAACGATTGTCCATATTGGAGCCAGTATGGTGAAAACGCTGATTTTGGAGTATGTATTTCACTTAGCAGCACAAGAGCAGCTTGATATTAATGATACCATTGCATTGCACCGCAGCCCGCGCGTTGAAGGTGCAGGAGCCTTGATGGAATTGGCGGGCAATCATAGCTTTAGTTATTTAGAGCTCTGTCGTTTGATGATGGTACTCAGTGATAATTGGGCTACTAACTTATTGATGCAAGCATTGGGCATGGAAAATATCAATGCTCGGGCTGAACAATTGGGCCTTGAACATTTTGAAATCAATCGGATGATGATGGATTTTAAAGGAGCACAAGAAAATCGAGAGAATTATATTACTGCCTTAGATATGACTAAGTTGTTACATCATATATATGAGTTGCGTCATACTATATATGGCCATGAAATGTGGAATATTCTCGGACGTCAACAGTTTAGAGATATTTTGCCATTTCACTGGGGGGAGGACGTTATGTTCCACCATAAAACAGGGTCATTAGATTGTATTGAACATGATGCGGGGATTATAGAAACGATGAATGGAGATTTTTGCTTCGTTCTGTTGATGAGTCATTTACAAAATGACAAAGCAAAACAATTAGGAGCTCAAATGGGGCTCATTATGAAAGAATTTGTAGAGGATGCATTACCATGATGGATAAACGTAAATTGCTTAAGCTCGTGGTACTAGCCTTTGGTGTAAGTATATTGTTGCTTGTTTTTGGATATACTAGTGGTCCTAAGATTGTTGATGAGCATACGATACGATATGTATTGGAACAAGAACCGACAACATTAGATCCGGCTAAATCTAGTACGTCACCGGAAGCGACTGTACAATTACAATTATTTGATGGATTGGTTCGCTTAGATGATAAAGGAGAACCAGAGGCTGCACTAGCGAAACGTTGGACCGTGTCGGATGATGGCACGACATATACATTCCATTTGCGACCTGATTTGAAATGGTCCAATGGAGAACCTTTAACGGCTCATGATTTTGAGTACGCTTGGAAGAGAACACTGGATCCAGATACAGGTGCTGATAACGCCTATATGTTATATGTGCTAAAAAATGGGGAAGCTTTCAATAATGGTAAGGCTGACAGAGATGATGTTGGCGTAGAAGCTGTTGATGATGATACATTAGTTGTTACATTAGAACATCCAACGGCATATTTCTTAAAATTATTGGCCTCCCATGGCTATTACCCAGTATATAAAAAAGCTGTTGAAAGCAATGAAAATTGGGGCAATAATGCGGAAACAATCGTTTCCAATGGCCCTTATAAATTGTTGAGCTGGCAGCACAATGGCGAACTTAATTTCGTGAAAAATGAAAATTACTGGGATGCTGATGAAGTAGTTACCAAAACGATGAATTGGCCTATTAGTGAATCGCAAAGTACACGCCTTACTCTTGTTGAAGGGGGCGAAGCGGACATGATGGTTGAGCCTCCTGTAGCCGATCAACAACGACTCGAGGAAGCTGGACTATTACATATAGGCCCAATGCTCGGTAACTATTATTACTTGTTTAATGTGAAAGCAGAACCTTTCACAAATCCTGATGTACGGAAGGCATTTTCTATGGTTATCAACCGTAAGGAAATTGTAAAGAACATCGTCAAAGGCGGTAAGGAAGAAGCGTATGCCTTTGTCCCTTATGGCATGCTTGAAAGCAATGGTACTGATGATTTCCGTGAATCGGGAAGTTATCTCGTATATGAGGATGTAGAGCAAGCTAAAGAGCTTATAAAAGAGGCTGGTTATGATGAGAAACATCCATTGCCTCCAATTACGATTTTGTACAATACTAGTGAAATGCATAAGGCAATTGCAGAAGCTATTCAAGCTACATGGCATGAAGCCTTTGGCGCTGATGTGAGATTGCAAAATCAAGAAACCAAGGTATTCCTCGCTAATCGTGAGGCTGGTAAATACCAAGTGGCTCGTGCATCATGGGTTGCTGACTATGGGGATCCACAAAACTTCTTAGAAGTATTTTCTGCTGAAGATAATGATAGCCAGTACCATAATGAAGATTATAATGAGCTTATTGCACGAATCCGTAGCACACCTGATAGTGCAGAACGGGATGCGTTGATGCATAAAGCAGAACGCATGATATTTGATGAATCCTTAGTGATGCCGTTGTACTTTACAACGCAACCATATGTGACTAATGGAACAATTCAAAACTATTTCTGGACCGTACTTGGTCAAGTAGACTTTAAAAAAGCATATAAATAAGATACACTAAAGACGTACGAATTGTACGTCTTTTTTGTATATTTCTCTTTATCTATGTACTTGGTACAAATTATTATATAGATAAATAATGCATATATGTGAGGAATTATGGAGTGGAAATTTCCAACGTGTTTGCAGAAGGGGATGACCATTGGTTGTATAGCCCCTGCTAGCAGCAGTGATGAATCCCTGGATACAATACAACAGATATGCCAGCAACATGGCTATCAGATTATATTTGGTGAATCCTGCTATCGTAAAGGTTTGTATGGTGGCACCCTTGAAGAGCAGGTTGATGAATTTCAATGGATGATGACAGAGGCCCCTTTTGATGCGGTGCTGGCATTGCGGGGCGGATATGGCACGATGCGGTATATAGATTGCATTGATTACAAAGCTATTCGTGAACATGGGAAGCCATTTATTGGATATAGTGATTGTACGGCTTTACATATGGCTATCAATCGTTATAGTCGTCTAGTAACCTATCATGGCCCAATGGGGGTTGATTTTACAGAAGCACGTAATGAAGATATACATCATTTATTTGAAACATTGGAAGGGCGACTTAGAGTCATTGAACCGCTACCGGAACCACCGCGAGGGGCCATCGGTACAGAACTAGGAGATGGCATATTGCGCGGTGGAAATATGACCATGCTATCTATGCTGTGTGGAACACCCTATTTTTTAGAGGATGAAAGTATAGAGGATACAATTCTATTTATAGAAGATATTGGCGAGGCGCCATATAAGCTAGACCGTATGCTACAACAATGGAGGTTATCTGGTTTATTAAGCCGTATAAAGGGCATGATGATTGGTACCTTTACAGATTGTGAAGGTGATGATGACGAATCCGATTATGATATAGGGTATGAGGCTCTCCGTTATATGGAGGAACATCGCCAGTCAAACTTACCAGAACCATTCGTATGCTATGTGCCAACAGGGCATGGTGCGCCACATCAAACATTACCGTTAGGTGCACATGTATATTTTCGATATATCTCTAATACGATTGTATTGTCGACTTATACGAATCAACATAGATCATAAAGAATTTTAGAGGAACCATAGATGAATTTAAAGGAACGGGAATCGAGAGCTTGTGCCATAATTGATGGTATACAAGATGAGTTAAAAAGGATTTCGTTATTTTTACATGATAATCCAGAACTGGGGCAGCATGAAGATCGTGCTGTAGAAACAATTAGTCGCTATATGGCACAGCATGGGTTTGATACGGCCGTAGGCCTCACAAAACGATCAGAGTTACGCACGGCTATGAGAGCCGACATAGGGTTAGAACGATTACATAAACTGGCATTTTTAGGAGAGTATGATGCACTGCCAGAATTAGGTCATGGGTGTGGTCATAATTTGATTGCCATTATGAGTATGGGCGCAGCCATTGCATTTAGCCAAACGTGCCGAGATACGTGGGGGACTACGTTTTTTGGATGTCCTGCAGAGGAGACCATCGGTGGTAAGGTATATATGGCTGAAGAAGGACTCTTTAAAGGCTATGATGGGGCTCTTATCATTCATCCAGGCGGTGAAAATGAGGTGGGCGGTACCTCCCTAGCTACCCATCCTTTAGAGGTGATCTTTCACGGTAGGTCTTGTCATATTGCGTCACTTACAGACTCTGGCGTCAATGCCTTAGATTGTGCGGTAGATTTATACCAATCCATTAAGACCATGAAAATCGATACATTTCCGAAAGGTGCTATCGTAGGTGCCATATTTACACAGGCTGGTACGGCCCCAAATGTGGTAACAGATACGGCCACATTACGCATGACCGTACGCGGTGCTACGGTAGCTGATTTGGAAAATATTATTTTGCCAGCCATTAAATCTAAAGCGCAGAGGATTGCTATGGACTATGGCGCAACTGTAGAAATGCACCATTATGAACCTTTGTTTAAGGATATGAGGCAGGATGAACGTTTACTATCTTTATTTGATGAGGTAATGACTGACTTTGGTGAAAGCCCACGAAAATTACCACCCAATGAGGCGGATGGTAGTACCGATGTAGGTAATGTATCCTATGAGGTACCCACTGCACAGCCAACATTGAATATAGGTGATCATCTGGAGGCTCATACACCTGAGTTTGCTTGTGCAGCGGGTTCGGAGTATGGATTGAGTCAAGCTATTAAAGGCGCTAAGATTATGGCCATTGTTGCCTTGCGGTATGCAGAACTAGTAAATGCCTAAATTTTGACATATCTAGGGCATCAAGGTACAATGAATATATTAATTAGTGTGAACTAAGCCGTCTTATGCAAGACGGCTTTTATTCCGATGGAGATAGATAATGAGTGTATTAACGGTATCCCATGTAACTCATGGCTTTGGGGCTCGACAAATATTAGATGATGCATCGTTCCGACTGTTAAAGGGGGAACATGTAGGTTTAATAGGTGCTAATGGAGAAGGGAAATCTACCTTCTTAAATATTATTACCGGCAAATTGCCACCTGATGAAGGCAAAATTGAATGGTCTAACCAAGTAACGGTGGGGTATTTAGATCAGCATGCAGTACTTGAAAAGGGCATGACCATTCGCGATGTATTGCAACGCGCCTTTGATGATTTGTATGTGATGGAATCTAAGATCAATGATGCATACAATATAATGGGTGATGTATCAGAAGATGAAATGAATCGCCTATTAGAGCAAGTTGGTGAGTGGCAAGAAATCTTAGAGCAACGTGGATTTTATGAGATTGATGCGGTCATTGAACGAACAGCACAAGGGTTAGGCCTCATGGATATTGGGTTAGATCGGGATGTGTCGGAGTTGAGTGGTGGACAACGTACAAAGGTATTATTGACAAAGCTATTGCTTGAGAAACCGACCATATTGTTATTGGACGAACCGACAAACTACTTGGATGTTGAGCATATTCATTGGCTACAAAATTATTTACAGAATTACGAAAATGCCTTTATTTTGATCTCTCATGATATGGAGTTCTTAAATTCTGTCGTTAATGTAATTTACCATATTGAACAAGCCGTTCTTACACGCTATACAGGTGATTATCATCAATTCCAAGCTGCCTATGAAGTGCAAAAGGCACAAGCTCGCAAAGCTTATGAACGACAACAACAAGAAATCGAGCGCATGGAGGATTTTATCCAACGCAATAAGGCGCGCGTTGCTACGCGTGGCATGGCGAATTCTAGAGCTAAGCGTTTAGAGAAAATGGAAATTCTTGAAAAACCGAAGGAATATATCAAACCGTCCTTTGGCTTTAAAGAAGGTCGTACGCCTAGTCGTTTTATCGTGGAAGCCTTTGGTCTTGAAATTGGGTATGATGAGCCACTTACAAGACCGGTGGACTTTCAAATAGAGCGGAATAAAAAAATTGCCATTCGCGGTGTCAATGGTTTAGGTAAGACTACATTGCTAAAGACCATTTTAGGTTTATTGAAACCTGTAAGCGGCGAATTGGTGAAAGGTGATTTCCTCGAAGTCGGCTATTTTGCGCAAGAGGATACACCATCTAATTCAGAAACTGCGTTAGATTATATTTGGAATGAATATCCGGCCATGACAAATGCTGAAGTTCGTGCAGCGCTTGCGCGATGTGGATTGACAAATGAGCATATTACTTCTCAAATGCGCGTTCTATCTGGCGGTGAAAATGCGAAGGTACGTCTCTGTAAATTGATGCAGAAGAAATATAATGTTCTTGTTCTTGACGAACCGACAAATCACCTTGATATATATGCTAAGGAAGAATTGGCCCGGGCTTTGCGTGATTTTAAGGGAACTATTGTCCTCGTTAGTCATGAACCAGAATTTTATGAAAGTTGGGTTACCGATATTTGGAATATAGAGGATTGGACAACGAAAATCGTTTAGGAGGGCCTATGAATCAACTTGCAAAAGAAGGGATAGAGCAATTTTTGCGTGCCCTATCCGTTGATACAAAGGCGCCAGAGTTAGAAAAAACACCGACCCGTGTAGTGGAATTGTATGAAGAGTTGTTTTCTGGTGTCGGAAAAAATACAAAAGAACTCTGGGGGGAATTGTTTTCTACGGACTACAATGGTTTAGTAGCCGTTACAGACATTCCATTTTATTCGATGTGTGAGCATCATTTACTGCCATTTTTTGGTACAGTAGATGTAATATATCAACCACATAGTGGTTGTGTAGCTGGCTTAAGTAAGTTTAATGATGTAATTACGGTATTAAGTAGAAAGCCACAATTACAAGAACGCTTGACGAGAGAAATCGCCGATGCAATCGAGCATGATTTATCCGCTGAAGGTGTTTTTGTACGTCTTAAAGCAACACAATTATGTATGTTGATGAAGGGGACTTTGCAACAAGGCTCGCAAGTGGTTACCATAGAGAGTAGAGGCCTATTAAGGGAGGCAAGCTCTTTGCGAGATGAAGCATTGGCTATGTTAGGAGGCACAGATGTATAAACGTAGACAATATACTTGGAGTGATGGCAAATCATTACGTTTATTTGACCGCACATTAATTATGGGCATTTTAAATGGCACACCAGATTCTTTTTCCGATGGAGGCCAACATAATACACCAGAAACTGCAGCAGAATGGACTCGCCAAATGATTCAAGATGGGGCGGATGTAATTGACTTAGGCGTAGAATCTACGCGACCTGGATGCACTCCATTGAGCACTGAAGAGGAAATTGAACGACTCAGTCTGTTGCTTGATTCTGTTTTGGATGCATCTACTGTTCCTGTATCCATCGATACATACCATGCTAAAACAGCAGATTATGCATTTTCTAAAGGCGCTCATATTCTAAATGATGTATGGGGATTGCACTATGATCCTGACATGGCCGCTGTAGCAGCAAAATATAAGGTGCCTGTCATTATCATGCATAATAGCAATGATACAAATTACGATGATATCATTGAAGATATGAAGGCTTATTTCTTCTCCGCCGTTGATAAAGCTTTGAAAGAAGGCGTGCAACCACAAAATATCTGGCTTGATCCAGGCATTGGATTTGGGAAAACAGAGGAGCAAAATATTGAGGTATTGCAACGGTTAGGTGAAATTACGGCCTATGAATACCCTGTGTTATTGGCGCCAAGTAGAAAACGCTTCATCGGCACGATGCTTGGTGGACTTCCTCCAGAAGAACGCGATGAAGGCACAGTTGCAGCGTGTATTACCGGTGTTTTCCAAGGCGTTGACATGGTGCGTGTACATAATGTATTAATGCATAAACGTGCACTTGCTGTAGCAGACGGATTGTTGCGAGGCTAATAAGGAGTTTACTATGGATAAGATCATATTAAAGAATATGGCTTTTTACGGATATCATGGTAATTTAGAGTCTGAAAAATCACAAGGTCAACGCTTTTTTGTAGATGTGGAAATTAAAACTGATTTAACTAAACCAGGCCAAACAGATATGTTAGAGGATTCTATCAACTATGTTGAGGTGTATGATATGGTGGCAGCTATTATGACTGGTGAAAGTTGTAATTTGTTGGAACATATTGGTGCATTGATTGCAGATACATTGTATCAACACTATCAAGGCATAGTTGGCTTAAGCGTGACTGTTCGTAAGCCATCTGTACCGATTGCAGGTATATTGGATTATGTAGAAGTTGTAACGACGCGAGGTCAAATCTAATGTATACGTACTATATTAGTGTAGGTTCTAATATAGGAAATCGACGCCAGTACATTGAATCAGCTTATCAGGCTCTTTCCATATATCCAGAGGTGTATCGTATTACTGCCTCATCCATTCTAGAAACAGAGCCGTGGGGCTATACAGATCAAGATGTATTTTTAAATGCTGTTTGGCACGTTACCTGTGAATGGAAACCTCATGAGTTGCTCGATATATTACAAGAACTAGAACGTGAGGCTCAACGAAAACGGGATATTCACTGGGGACCGAGAACACTTGATTTGGACATTGTATATGCTCTGGATAAAACCGGTGCTTGTATGAATATCAATGATGCGCGTTTAGTAATTCCTCATCCATATTTTTGGGATAGGTTGTTTGTTTTGGAACCGTTGATGGAGCTAGACAAAAATTTCACATATAATGGTGAGTCCATACGCAGTAGAATTCATTCACTACAGACATAATATAAGGATGTATTCATAAGGGGTTAACATGAATGCAAAACGATTGGGCTTTATCATTGTTGCCATCCTTTTAATGGGATTGTCTTATTGGGCGATGTCGATGGTTAATGATGATGTAAAGTCCGTAAAAGTAGATCCAGAACAACATACATTGGTGGTTACATCGAATGATGCAATTATATCTAAACGATTGTTGGCCATGAAACAAGTGGGGGATAATGTCTATTTTTTAGGTTATGAAGGATATGGCATTTATAATGTAAAGGATAATACGATTCGACTTAATACAGTTCAATTTAAAGGAACTCATATTGAGCCTGGACAACTAAAAAATTATCAAAAAGGCGTGCGTCATGTAGAGAATGTTGGAACTTTTCATGATTTTACAGCTGAAGAGCAACAGAACTTTACAGATATGCTAAATGCAACGGATAAGGGGGCCCACTATATACCGCCTTATTATCAGTCTGGCTATGAATCGTCGTTCATTGATTTAGATACATCATTTTTTATTACCAATAATGTAAAGTCTCTTAAGCAAGGACAGTCAAAAATTTATATTTTAGATGGTTCGGGATTTATCATCATTAATAGGGGCAATAAAGAGATTCAGGGATATTTTAATACGCGTATTTTAGGCGAGGGGACGAAGGGGGTTCCAGATAGCTTGAAAGGTTATTATGGTTCCCAATTCATACGAATCTATGCATTAAGTAAAATGGATCCAGAAGATGTATCTATTTTATGGAATATGCGCAAACAATATTTAGCTAAGAATAAAATTGATGTACAAGAACAAAATTTATTTCCTATAGAATTAGTCGATGTACATCAGTAGGAGGCACATATGCTTTGGTCTATTATCGTAGGTGGGTTTATCGGTTTTGTAGCAGGACGTATTACTAAGAAAGCACAAAGTATGGGGATTATTCTCCGTGTTATTGCAGGTTTAGTTGGTGCTATCGTTGGGCGGGCTTTACTTGGTACATGGGGGCCAAGCCTTGCTGGTATGGCCTTAATACCATCCATTGCTGGTGCCGTTATCGTTATTGCTGTAGTTAGTTTTTTTGCAGGAAAAGACTAACAAAATATTAAAAATAGGACTATTATAGTAAGTAGCTATAATAGTCCTTTTAATATTTATAAACAAATTGTCTTAAGGAGGCTCTTATGAAATTACGTAAAGTAGGTATAATCGGTACTGGACATGTAGGTTCTCATGTGGCTTTTTCTCTAGCTTTGCAAGGTGAAGTCGATGAGTTATATATGATGGATATTGATGAGAAGAAAGCAAAAGCCCAAGCGATGGATATCAATGATGCGGTTAGCTATATTCCGCATCGTGTAACGGCTACATCTGGGCCAATTGAAGGTTGTGGGGATTGCGATATTCTCGTTTTCTGTGCTGGCCCATTACCTAATTTATACCAAGATAGACTTGAAAGCCTTGGTGATACAGTAGCCGTACTAAAGGACGTCATTCCTCGTATTAAAGAATCTGGATTTAATGGTTTCATTATATCCATTTCTAATCCAGCTGATGTAGTGGCCACGTACTTATGCAAACATTTAGGTTGGAATCCTAAGCATATCATTTCATCGGGAACTGCACTCGACTCTGCAAGACTACAAAAAGAACTAGCTCATCTATTTAATATTAGTAATCGAACAATTACAGCCTATTGTTTAGGCGAACATGGCGCTAGTGCTATGGTACCTTGGTCACATGTATATGTACAAGGTAAGCCATTAACTCAACTACAAAAAGAATTGCCTCATAGATTCCCCGAACTAGATCATAAACAAGTTTTGGATGATGTTAAAATTGGTGGATATCATGTTTTGGCAGGAAAAGGTTCTACAGAATTTGGTATTGCTAGTGCAACAACCGAATTGATTCGCGCTGTATTCCACGATGAGAAAAAGGTGCTACCATGTTCTTGCTATCTTGATGGGCAATATGGAGAAACAGGTGTTTTTGCATCTACACCTGCTGTTATTGGTAAAGATGGTATTGAAGATGTGCTTGAATTGCAACTTACGGAAGATGAATTGTCATTATTTAAGAATTCTTGTGCTGTTATTAGAGAATATGCTAAAAAAGCTGAAACCTTGTGATATGTCGATAGTTTCATTCAAAATAAATCGACCACATAAGTTTTTCTATCTATAAATTTTTTGAGGTTCTATGGTATAATTTGTTATTATGTATATAGTTGATAATGTTATTGGGGGCTCTGCATGAAACAATCTGAACATCGTGAAAAACCGGTAAAGCGTAGACGGGTACAACGAAATCGACGCGCTGAAGATCGTAAGATTGTCATCATGTGGGCAAAACGTATTGCTGTTACAGTAATGGTTATGTTATTACTGGGGCAAGCATATCGTCTAGTAGCTATTTATCAAGAAAAACAACATATTGAACAACAATTGCAAGAATTGCAACAAAAGAATGATGAACTAGAGCAGGAAAAAGCAAAGCTACAAGATCCTAAGAATATTGAAAATGTAGCTCGTGAGCAATTAGGCCTCGTAAAACCAGGTGAAGTGCCATATGTAAAATAATCTTGTCATCATTGGTGTAGTTTTAGTTTATAGTTTGAGGTTTTATTAGGAGGTTGCATGGCAATCGAAGTTGGTAGCGTTTTAAACGGTACAGTTTCCGGTATTACAAAATTTGGTGCTTTTATTGATTTAGGAGATAAACAAACTGGTTTAGTTCATATTTCCGAAGTAGCTCATGGCTATGTAGAAGATATAAATGATGTATTAAAGGTACAAGATGCAGTGAAGGTTAAGGTTTTGTCTGTCGATGGTAGCAAAATTGGCCTTTCCATTCGTCAAACTCAGGATAAACCGCACGTTGAAGAACGTCGACCTGAACGCCGTATACAAAGTCGACAAAGCTCAGAATCCTTTGAAGCAAAGATGAAATCATTTTTGCGTGATAGCAATGAACGATTGCATGATTTAAAACGCAATACAGAAGGTAAACGTGGAGGCCGTGGCGGTCGTCGCGATTAGAAATAAAGAGATGGTTTCGGCCATCTCTTTGTGTATATAACTTCACTTATAATACGAAGATACTATAGAGAAAAAACTATGAAAACAGCTATTATTGATGTAGGTTCAAATTCTATACGTCTGTTATTAGGAACCTATAAAAATGGACAATGGTATAATGAGCCTAAACGATTGTGGACTACGCGATTAGGAAAACGAAATGATGATGGTACACTATCTACAGAATCTATGGAGGCCTCCTACAAGGCTTTTTCTGAAATCGATAGTCTCGCCAAAGACTATGGCGTAAATCAATGTTTTGCCTTTGCTACAAGTGCCGTCCGGGAAGCCTCTAATGGTCTGGACTTTATGGAAAAGGCTACTACATATTGTGGAATGACATATCGCATTTTAAGTGGTGAAGAAGAGGCGGCTTACGGATTTAAAGGAGCATTACGAGATCGTTTATCTGATAGTTTGCACTATGCGACCATCGATATTGGCGGTGGAAGTACAGAGTTGGCATTAGGCTCTAAAGACAGTATCTATTGGAGTCGTTCCTATCCCGTTGGTGCGGTACGTTTAAAACCACTTTCCGATGAAGGACCACAACGAGTATGGGAGGAAACTAGATTCCTGTGGGACCCTATGATGATAGAGGGCACATTCGGTGAATTTATTGGCATAGGGGGCACCATTACAACATTGGCTGCTATTGATTTAAAAATGGCAATCTATGATGGCCAGAAAATTCAAGGTCATAAATTAACGAGGGAATGTATAGAAGGCATTATTTTACAATTGCGCTATATGAGTCGTGATGAACGATTGCAAGTGCCCGGTATTCAGCCAGGTCGCGTAGATGTTATTGTGAGCGGTGCGGAAATATTAACGTCGTTTATGGATGCCTATGAAGTTCCTCATATTTTTGTGAGTGAACAAGACGGCATGGAGGCATTACAACAAGAAGTATTTGAAAATTATGATGAAACAGTGCAGTAATATTACGCCTAAGGCAATTAAACAATTACATAGACTTGTTAATGCAACATTGAAATCTGTAGATTTATTTCCTTATGACGCACGTATTTTGGTCGCTTGTTCAGGGGGACCTGATTCTATGGTCGTTTTAGATGTATTGCAATATCTTAAAAATCATAGAAAAGCGGAGTGGACCCTTGGTGTTACTACTGTTGATCACTGTACTCGTAGTGAAAGTGCTGCAGAATTACAAATGGTTGAATCTTATTGCAAAAATAAGAATTTGCCCTTTTGGGGCATTAAAAAGGATATACCTGCTATGGCGCAGGCCCGAAAGGAGTCCTTGGAAACCGTGGGACGCTGGGAACGGTATATGTGGTTTAATGAACTAGCACAACGTGAGGGGTTTGCGTATATAGTGACCGCTCATCATAAGGATGATCAAGCAGAAACCATTTTGGCACATGTATTGCGTGGCGCGGGTCTCAAGGGTCTTACTGGAATGCGTGTCATCAGTCATGATTACACGGTTCCTGTTGTACGCCCCTTATTGGAAATAACAAAATCTGAAATATTGGAATATGCTTATTTACGAAATGTTGCATATTGTACAGATCCTTCCAATAATGATAGGCAATATAACAGGAATCGCATACGCCATGAGGTTATCCCTATGTTACAATCCATTAATCCTAATGTGGTTGATACATTGTGCCGACTTGGCCATATTGTTCAGGTGGATGAGGCGTATCTTGATGGTGAAAGTAAGCGTTTGTTTCTTCAATTAGCAACAAGTGTTGAAAATGGATATACTATATCACGTCGCGGTATGCGCTCATTATCGCTTGCCATGCAGCGGCGGTTGTGGCAATTGATGATGCCTAGTATCTCATTATCACTAGCACATCAAGTCCAATTGGCACATATGGTAAGAACGGGGGAAGAGAAAACTTTCACCATTCAAAAAGTTACAATTACCGCGCAATGTGATACAATACATGTATATTGCAAACATTAGATATAGATCCGGGAGGTCTTATATATGCATCAAGATGTAAAAGAAATTTTATATACGCAAGAACAACTGGCAACTCGTGTCCGCGAATTAGGCGCAGCAATCAGCAAAGATTATGCTAATGATTCTGTTGTATTAGTAGGCGTGTTGAAGGGGGCTATTGTTTTTTATACCGATTTGGTTCGCACCATCGATGATTCCGTAGATGTATCGTTCGATTTTATCTCTTGTTCTAGCTATGGAGACGGTACAACTAGTACCGGTGTGGTCCGTATTTTAAAAGATTTGGATCGCTCCGTAGAAGGTAAACATGTGCTTGTTGTAGAGGATATTGTGGATACGGGCACAACTCTTCATTATCTACTAGATAATTTGAAAGCTCGCGGCGCTAAGAGCGTGCGACTTGTTGCCCTTCTCAATAAACCAGAACGCCGTAAAATGGATGTAGATGTCGATTATGTAGGCTTTACTGTTCCAGATTACTTTGTTGTTGGATACGGCTTAGATTATGCTGAACGATATCGTCAATTACCGTATATTGGTATTTTAAAAGAATCTGTTTACCAATAATGATGTAATATTTTTATAACTAAATAATGGCGAGTATTTGTTCGCCTTTTATGGTATAATATAATAATGCATATCATTATGCACTATTGAATTATACATTATATGTGAAAGGAGTAATTTTTTGAGTCAATTTAGTAAAAAACTCGTCCTTTACTTACTTATCATTGCAATTGCCGTTTTCGCTATAGATTCTCTTGCAGGGCAAAATACTAATAAAGCCGAAATGAGTTATACCGGTTTTGTACAACAAGTACAACAAAAGAATGTTGAATCTGTAACGATTACAAATGACCATGGAATCAAAGGAAAGCTAAAAAATGGTACAGATTTTGTATCCTATGCACCTTCTGATGATACGTTGATCAAAACATTGACTGATAATGGCGTAGAAATTACAGCTGCACCGCCTGAACAACCTTCTTGGTGGGTTAGCTTATTAGGTTCTGCAATTCCTATCATTATCCTTGTAGTTGTATTCTTTTTTATTATGCAACAAACTCAAGGTGGTGGCGGTCGCGTAATGAACTTTGGCAAAAGCCGTGCTAAGATGATGGGTGATGGTAATGTAAAGGTTAAATTTAGCGATGTAGCTGGTGCCGAAGAGGCGAAACAAGAATTGACAGAGGTTGTAGAATTCTTGAAGGATCCAGGTAAATTTACAAGTATTGGTGCAACCATTCCAAAAGGCGTTTTGTTAGCAGGACCTCCAGGTACAGGTAAAACCTTATTAGCAAAAGCTGTAGCTGGTGAAGCAGGGGTTCCATTCTTTACCATTTCCGGTTCCGATTTCGTAGAAATGTTTGTCGGTGTCGGTGCATCACGTGTACGTGATTTGTTTGGTCAAGCGAAGAAAAATGCGCCTTGTATCATTTTCATCGATGAAATTGATGCAGTGGGGCGCCAACGTGGTGCTGGTCTTGGTGGCGGTCATGATGAACGTGAACAAACGTTAAATCAATTACTCGTTGAAATGGATGGTTTTGGTGCTAATGAAGGTATCATTACCCTTGCAGCGACTAACCGTCCAGATATTTTGGACCCTGCATTATTGCGCCCTGGTCGTTTTGATAGACAAGTAGTTGTAGGTCGCCCAGATCTTCATGGCCGTGAAGCAATACTTAAGGTTCATGCACGCAATAAACCGTTGGCTGATGACGTGGATTTAAAAACTATTGCGAAAAAGACACCTGGCTTTACAGGTGCTGATTTAAGCAATTTATTAAACGAAGCTGCATTGTTAGCAGCTCGCTTAAATAAAAAGGTCATTACCATGGCTGAATTGGAAGAAGCCAGTGAAAAGGTTAGCATGGGCCCTGAACGCCGCAGTCACATTGTGAGCGAAAAAGATCGCAAATTGACGGCTTATCATGAATCTGGTCATGCTATTGTGGCGCATTTATTGCCACATGCAAACCCTGTTCATAAGGTAACAATTATCCCACGTGGTTATGCTGGTGGATATACAATGATGTTACCTAAAGAGGAACATGATTATAAGACTAAAGCACAGCTATTAGCTGATATACGCGTTGCATTGGGTGGTCGTATTGCTGAAGCCCTTGTACTTGGCGATATTAGTACGGGTGCATCTGGCGATTTACAAAGTGTAACGAATACGGCACGTTCTATGGTTACACGTTGGGGTATGAGTGATACGTTGGGACCAATTGTATTTGGTGAACAACAAGAGCAAGTATTCCTCGGTAAAAATATTGGCCATGAACGCAATTATAGTGAAGAAGTTGCAAGTAAAATTGATGTTGAAATTCATCATATTGTAGATGAAGCATATCGCGATGTAGAACAACTCTTAACAGATAACATGGATTTCTTACATAATATGGCAAAGGCTTTATTAGAAGAAGAAACCATTGATGCTAAGGCAGTTGAAAACCTTCATAAATATGGTACTACTAAGGCTCCTAATGAAATAGATGAGCCTACAGTAAGTCATATGGATGCAGTAATTTCCATACCACCTAATGCTACTGAAGAATCTAAGACTAGCTCTACAGAATCCGATGTACAATCTTAATACATAACTAAAAGAGGCTACCTTGAGGTAGCCTCTTTTGCTGTATGTGAAATGTTTCTGTTACGATAAACTTTTTTATTGTCCATCACTGGCATGTCTTGTGGCCATTAATTCTTGAGTGCGTTGATTCTTACGTTCTTGAAGGTATCGTTGGGCTAGCACATTTGGCACGGCCACGCCGACAGCGATGCCCACAATAGATAGAATGCCAGTAGTACCGTTTTGTGCCATATACAATAGACCTGATTCGTTTAGTGAGTTTATGTGCAATATATCAAATAGAAATCGATAGAGTAAAATGCCAGGCATCAGTGCGATAGCTGATGGTACGACTAGTACGGGACCAGATGTTCGTAGCCATGAGGAAAGTTTGACAAAGATGACGCTCATTACGGCTGCACCAATGAATGTAGCACCGGGTAAAGCAAATCCATATTCTAAAAGCATTAAGTTACGAATTGCTACGCAAACGACACCACCTAGCCCAATATAGGGTAATAGACGAGCTGGTGAATTAAATAGTACAGCGAATGAGGCGGCGGAAACAAAGGAACCAATAATCTGTGCTATAGAAAAAATATGAGGCTTAATATCTACAAAGTTAAATGCTGGCAATGGACTGAAGTAAAGGGCCATCGCCATGCCGAGTGTCATGCTGCCCACGATAAGTAAGGTTCTGATAGCTCGTGTTATACCGGATAAAATGTGGTTGTTTATAGTATCGATAACCGAATTGATAAGTGGAACACCTGGAATCATGAAGAGTGTACAACAGACGAGTACATATACCAGTGATCCTAACTCGATGAAGGTATAGAAACCATAGGCAATAAACATGGCCGTAAAGGCGCAGATAGCGTTGCCTAAATATTCATTAAACCCAAGGCGCTGAGATACGACCTTCATAAAATAACCACATAATGAACAGATGAATGTTACTACTAATGCAATAATATCCGCACTGTATAAGTAAGCTAAACCCGCAGATCCTAATGCGCAAGCAATACCTTTTGCCCAGACTGGATAGACGGGAATCGTTTGTTGTAGTTTTCCAACTAAACGTTCATAGGTAGTTAACGAATAATGGCGTTCAAAAGCTCGCCAGGTGAGTTTGGATATGGCATTAATCATGGCCATATTTGGTATGTGAATTGGCGTTTTTCGAAAAGCTGTTATAGAGCGCTCTTCATGAAAAATATTAATCATAATCGTTGTATAACTAATGTGGATATTTAAATAATTGTGTGGAATCCCCATAAATGTAGCTGCTTGTTGGATTTCCGATACCATTCGTACCGTGTCTGCGCCACACTCCATAAGGAGTTTGCCGATATTTAATAGTACATCCAATTTTCGATGAATATGGATGAAAGGGGTCTCTAAGACCTCATTTTTTTCTTCTAATGTAAACTGTTTCATTAATACTCCTTTATTTCATCATCTATTATTTATTATACTATGTAATGGTCTGTAATATCATTCATTAATCTATTTGTCTACCTCAGGGGGTATAAAAATCTTGATTTTTTGCATTTTATTGAATGATTATTTATTAAATTGATAAATAACACTTGCTTTTTCAAGGGCCCACTTGTACAATCGAATTGTAAACCGACAGGAGAAAGGGGCCTTATTATGCGAGATGAAGTACTAGAGTTCTTAAGACAGAATCAAGGTGGCTTTGTGTCCGGTCAAGATATGTCAGACGCTTGTCATGTATCACGGACTGCCATTTGGAAGCATATAAAAGCACTAAGACAAAAAGGATATAAAATTGAGTCTTATACAAAGCGTGGCTATCGTTTATTGGAGGAACCAGATTTGTTAAGCCCATTAGCAATGAAACAGATATTGAATACCGATGTATTTGGCAAACGGTATGTATATATGGATACGACTGAATCAACGAATCTAGAAGCGCGTAGATTGGCACAACAAGGCGCTGAGGAAGGCACTGTTGTCGTTACAGAGGAACAAGCGGCTGGTCGTGGTCGTTTGTCTCGTGGATGGTATTCTCCATTCGGGAAAGGTTTGTGGTTTAGCCTTATTCTTAGACCTGATTTTCCTCCTGCAGAGGCCCCAAAATGTACATTGATGGCTGCCGTGGCACTCACGAAGGCATTTCATAAAATGGGACTTACTGATGCAGGGATTAAATGGCCAAATGATATTTTGGTGAATGGTCGTAAGCTTGTCGGTATATTGACGGAGATGTCTGGTTCGATGGAGGAGATTTCCTATATCGTTATGGGCATAGGCGTTAATGTTAAGACGAAACAAGAAGAATTACCGGAAGAAATTAAACAAATCGCTACATCTCTATTGATGGAAGGCGTTGATATTGAACGGACAGAAGCTTTCAAAATTATCTTAGAAGAATTAGAGCATCAATATTATGATGTACTAGATAGTGGGTTTGAGGATACCTTAAACGAATGGCGCAAATTAAGCGTTACCTTAAATCAAGAAATTGAGGTTAGAGCACCAGGGAATACCTATGAAGGTGTGGCAACTGATATTGATGACGACGGAAATTTATTGGTAAAAACGACTAATGGAGAAATTAAACGAATTGTGGCTGGCGATGTTTCTATACGTCCACGAAAATAGGAGGAATGCATGTTATTAGTAATTGATGTGGGAAACACGAATATTGTTCTCGGTGTTTACGATGGTAAAAATTTAGTTGGGCATTGGAGAATTTCTACAGATCGTGTGCGCACCACAGACGAATATGGCATGTTGATGATGAACTTGTTTTTTCATGATCGCAAGGTCAATGCGAAAGATATTAAGGCTATCATTATTTCTTCTGTTGTACCACCGTTAATGCCTACATTAGAACGTGTATGCTTGCGTTACTTTAATGTGAATCCTATCATTGTAGGTCCGGGTACGAAAACAGGTATTGCCATTAAATATGATAATCCTCGTGAAGTAGGGGCTGACCGCATCGTCAATGCTGTAGCGGCAAATGCTGTATATAAGGGCCCATTGATTATTATCGACTTTGGTACGGCTACAACCTATTGTGCGGTGCTTGGAAATGGTGATTATATTGGCGGTGTTATTACGCCAGGTGTAACAATTTCTGCAGAAGCGCTCTTCCAACGAGCTGCAAAATTGCCACGTATTGAGGTAAAGGATCCAGGTCAGGTTATTAATCGTAATACCGTATCATCTATGCAATCCGGCATGTTCTATGGTTACGTAGGGCAAGTAGAGGGCCTAGTGGCACGCATGAAAGCGGAAATGGGTGGCGATGTAACTGTTGTAGCAACAGGTGGTCTAGCACAGCTCATCAGTAGTGCTACCGATTGTATCGACCATGTAGAGCCAATGCTTACATTGGAAGGTCTCCGCCTCATTTACGAACGAAATAAATAATGGTACTATAATAGAGTTGGTTGTAATTATAGTATGAATGTATAACAACAGGTACGGCTTAGGCTGTACCTGTTTTATTAGGTGAATTATAATGAAAGAAACATGGGCTATTGGGAATGTATCCCTTCATGGCAAGGCTATTTTAGCTCCTATGGCAGGGGTAAGCGATATAGCATATCGACTGTTAGCCAAAGAACATGGCGCATCCATGGTTTGTACCGAAATGGTCAGTGCTATGGGCATCAAATATAAAAATGAGCGCACTCATGAGTTATTGCGTATGGAAGAGGTCGAGCATCCTGTGTCGATGCAAATTTTTGGGTCTGATCCAGAAGCAATCGCATTGGGCGCAAAGGTGGTAGCAGATGCCGGTGCAGATATTGTGGATATCAACATGGGGTGCCCCGTTAAAAAGGTTGTATCTAGTGGCGATGGCTCTGCGCTCATGAAAACACCAGATTTAGCGGCGCGCGTAGCAGAGGCGGCCGTGAAAGCTGTCGATGTGCCGGTGACGGTAAAAATGCGTATTGGTTGGGATGATGATCATATTAATGTAGTCGATTTTGCCAAACGTATTGAAAGTACCGGTGTTGCAGCTGTTGCTGTTCACGGAAGAACGCGGGAACAAATGTATATGGGTCGTGCCGATTGGTCCTATATAAAGGCGGTTAAAGATTCCTTATCCATTCCTGTTATAGGTAATGGTGATGTGTGGTCTCCTGAGGATGCACTTAACATGATACAAGAGACCGGTTGTGATGCGGTTATGATTGGCCGTGGTGCACAAGGCAACCCATGGATTTTTGAGCGTACCAATCACTATCTAACTACAGGTGAATTAATCCCAGAACCTACTTATTTAGAGCGATTAGATATGCTGCTTAAACATTTTGAATTGCTCTGTCAGTATAAAGGGGAATCTTTAGGGGTGAGAGAAATTCGAACACATGCGGGGTGGTATATGAAAGGAATGCCTGAAGCAGCCTATTGGCGCAATCGTGTAAATACAATTCACACGGTTGAAAGTTTTGAAAACGAGCTTTCAATGTATAGAAACGTTTTGGAAAACTGGGACTCACATTGACAAATATAGGTGTTCTTAGTATAATTGATTAAAAATTAAAGATGAAAGATAAGGTGTCATCGTACAGTGACACTTTTTCTATTATTTATATGTAGAAAGATTAGGAGAATCCATGGCAGACGTAAAAGAAACATTACTTACAGCTGAAGGTTTGAAAAAACTTGAGGATGAATTAGCATATTATAAATCTGTGCGCCGTATTGAGGTGTCACAACGTATTAAAACAGCTATTGAATATGGCGATATCAGTGAAAACTCTGAATATGATGATGCTAAAAATGAACAAGCTTTCATTGAAGGTTATATTTCTGAGTTAGAAAATAAGATTAATACAGCTAAAATTATTGATGAATCCACAAAAGGTGATGTTGTATCTGTAGGTAGCAAGGTTACTGTATTAGATACGATGTACAATGATGAATTGGAATATGTTATTGTTGGTTCTTCTGAAGCCGATCCTTTCAATAATCGTATTTCCAACGAATCACCTGTAGGTAAAGCCATTTTAGGTAAACGTAAGGGCGATGAAGTAGAGGTATCCACACCTGATGGTCCTGTTACTTTCAAAGTGTTAGCAATTCAATAATTTTCATTTCAAAAAAGAGGCGATAACATGAGTGAAGAAATTAAAAATGTACAAGAAGAATTAAATGATCAAATGCAAATTCGCCGCGACAAATTGGCTGAATATGAAGCTGATGGCATTTATCCATTCGGACAACGATTTGTTGTTAAAGATCATGCAAAAGATATTAAAGATGACTTCTTGAACTACGAAGACCAACCTACTGTCATTGCAGGCCGTTTAATGACGATGCGTTCCCATGGTAAAACTGCATTTGCCAATATTCGCGATTTAACTGGCGATATCCAAGTATATTTCCGTAAGGATGTATTGGGCGAAGATAATTACAAATATGTAAAAATGCTTGATATTGGCGATATTGTTGGTATTGAAGGTCATGTATTTAGAACTCACAGCGGTGAAGTTACGATTAAAGTCAACAAATTGACATTGTTATCCAAAGCATTGCGTCCGTTACCTGAAAAATGGCATGGCTTAAAGGATACTGAACTTCGCTACCGTCAACGTTATGTAGATTTAATCGTAAATCCAGAAGTGCGCGATACATTTATTAAACGTTCTAAAATCGTTGCGAAGATTCGCGAATACATGATGAACGATGGCTTCATGGAAGTGGAAACACCTATGATGCATCCAATTCCAGGCGGTGCCGCTGCTCGCCCATTCATTACACATCACAATGCGCTTGATATTGATATCTATATGCGTATTGCACCTGAATTATACTTAAAACGCTTAATCGTTGGCGGTATGGAACGCGTATTCGAAATGAACCGTTGTTTCCGTAATGAAGGTATCGATAATCGTCATAATCCAGAATTCACAACTATCGAATCCTACCAAGCATATGGTGATGTAGAAGATGCAATTCGTTTAACAGAAAATCTTGTATCCTATTGTGCTCAAGAAGTTCTAGGTACACAAGAAATTACATACCAAGGTACTGAAATCAATTTAACTCCACCTTGGAACCGCATCACAATGGCAGAAGGTGTAAAAAAATACACTGGCGAAGACTTTGATGCAGTAACTACTGTAGAAGAAGCGCGTGCTATTGCAGATCGTTTGAATGTAGAATACACAGATAATGATGGTATTGGTAAAATCTTGAATGCTTGCTTCGAAGATTATGTAGAAGAAAACTTGATTCAACCAACTATCGTATATGGTCATCCAAAAGAAATTTCTCCACTTGCCAAAGCAAGCCGTGAAAACCCATTGGCTACAGAACGTTTTGAAGCGTTCATCTATGGCCGTGAATTAGCAAATGGCTTCTCAGAGTTAAATGACCCAATTGACCAAAAACAACGTTTCTTGGATCAATTGAAAGAACGTGAAGCTGGTGATGATGAAGCGCACCGTATGGATGAAGACTTCGTCAATGCTCTTGAATACGGTTTACCACCAACAGCAGGTTTGGGGGTTGGTATCGACCGTCTTGTTATGTTCTTGACAGACTCTGCATCCATTCGCGATGTATTGTTGTTCCCATTAATGAAACCTGAAACATCTCAAGTTCAAGAAGAAGAAATAACTGAATAATTTTTAAATTAAAGGCTGTAATAGAATGCGGTGAAACTGTGTTCTATTACAGCCTTTTTTGTGTCAGTAAGTAGATATACATGAAGTGTGGGGTATACATCTTATATTTATGTATATGATTCACATTTATTTAAATTACATTTGTCATTGTAGGAGGATCATATTATGAAACATATGAAGGTCGCATTTTCTCATAAGGCACAATATTACTTTGGCCCTTTAGAAGGTCGTACAAGTGTAGATTTAAGTCAAACTGATTTTACTGATATAGCAGCCATCGTTATTAGTGAAAATGATACAGCTATTTTAGACAATGAAACTGTAAAATCTTTTGGTATCCCTATTTTCTTAGTTGTTTTTGATAATTCTGTTGATATAGATCAATTCATGGGGAAAGTGGAACGTGTAATTGATGGTTCTAGTACAAACTTTGACTTGTATAAACGTCAAATAGAGGCTGCTGCAGATAAATATGAAGAATCTACATTGCCTCCATTCTTTAAAGCATTAGCAGATTATGTAGAAGAAGGCAATTCTCAATTTGATTGCCCAGGTCACCAAGGTGGTCAATTCTACTGTAAACATCCAGCAGGTCGTGCATTCTACGATTTCTACGGCGAAAACGTGTTCCGTTCTGACCTTTGTAATGCGGACATTGCATTAGGCGACTTATTAATCCATGAAGGCCCAGCCTGCGCAGCTCAACAACATGCAGCGCAAGTATATAATGCAGATAAAACGTATTTCGTATTAAATGGTACATCTTCATCCAATAAGGTTGTATTGAATGCTCTATTAACACCTGGCGATATCGTTTTATATGACCGTAATAACCATAAATCTATTTGCCATGGTGCTCTTGTTATGGCTGGTGCAACACCTGTATACCTTGAAACAGCTCGTAACCCATTCGGTTCTATCGGCGGTATTTTGGAACACTGCTTTGACGAAAAATACATTCGTGATTTGATTGCTGAAAAAGACCCAGAAAAAGCAAAAGCTGAACGTCCTATCCGCTTGGCTGTTATCCAATTAGGTACATACGATGGTACTATTTACAATGCTCGTCAAGTTGTTGATAAAATTGGTCACCTTTGCGATTACATCTTCTTTGACTCCGCATGGGTTGGTTATGAACAATTTATCCCTATGATGAAAGATTGCAGTCCATTACTTTTGGAATTAGGTCCTAATGACCCAGGCGTATTGGTAACTCAATCCGTTCATAAACAACAAGCTGGTTTCTCTCAAACATCTCAAATCCATAAAAAAGATAAGCACGTTAAAGGTCAAGATCGTTATGTAAACCATAAACGTCTTAATAATGCATTTATGATACATGCTTCCACATCTCCATTCTATCCATTATTCGCAGCACTTGACGTTAATGCGAAGATGCATGAAGGTGAAGCTGGTAAGAAGTTATGGATTGACTGTGTAGAAACAGTTATTGATGCTCGTAAAACTGTATTGAAACATTGTAAATATCTTCGTCCATTAGTACCTCCTGTTGTACATGGTAAAAAATGGGAAGATGGGGATACAAAAGCAATGGCTCAAGATGTGGAATACTTCGCGTTTGAACCAAATGCTAAATGGCACTCCTTCAAAGGCTACGGTAAAGGCCAATACTTTATCGATCCTTGCAAGTTCCAATTGATTACTCCTGGTATCAATGTAGAAACTGGTGAATACGAAGATTTCGGTATTCCTGCCAATATTCTTGCAAACTACTTACGTGAAAATGGTATCATTCCTGAAAAATGTGATTTGAACACAATTTTATTCTTGATGACACCAGCAGAATCCAAAACTAAGATGGATGATTTAGTTGCACAATTGATTCGCTTTGAAAAATTAATTGAAGCTGATGCACCGATGCAAGATGTTTTACCATCGATTTACTATGCTAATATCGATAAGTATAAAGGCTATCATATCCGTCAATTATGCCAAGAAATGCATGATTTCTACAAAGATAGACAAGTTAGTACATTACAAGAACGCTTGTTCTTACATGACTACTTCCCAGAATATGTATTGAATCCTCAAGATGCAAACTTTGAATTCCAACGTGGTAAAGGCGAACTTGTACCATTAGATGAAGCTGAAGGCCGCATTGCTCTTGAAGGCGCTCTTCCTTATCCTCCTGGAGTATTGTGTGTACAACCTGGTGAACGTTGGTCCAAGACAGCTTGTGATTACTTCTTAGCACTACAAGAAGGCATCAACAAGTTACCTGGCTTTGCTCCTGAAATTCAAGGCGTATACATTACACCACAACCAGATGGAACTAAAAAAGCATATGGCTATGTATTGAAAAAAGAATTTGAAAAATAACACTATTGTGTGCCGTCAGAGTTCCTCTGACGGCGCCACAATCCATAAAAAGGTGGTAAAACTATGAGTACAGGCAAAAATAAGATGTCCGTATTGCAGCTAACAATTTTAACAGCTGTTAATATGATGGGCTCCGGTATTATCATGTTGCCAACAAAGTTGGCACAGGTAGGTGCTCTTTCAATCGTATCTTGGTTGATCACAGCCGTAGGCTCCATGTGTTTGGCATACGCATTTGCTAAATGTGGTATGTATGGTAAAAAAGGCGGTGGCATGGGTGGTTATGCTGAATATTCCTTCGGTAAAGCGGGGAACTTTATGGCAAACTATACCTATGGTGTATCTCTTTTAATTGCTAACATTGCGATTGCAATATCCGCTGTAGGTTATGCAGCAACCTTTGCTGATGCAACATTAACTCCATTAATGACTGGTATTTATACAATTTTCACATTATGGCTTGCAACAGTATTGAACTTTGGTGGTGCTAGTATTACCGGTCGTGTATCTAGCTTTACCGTATGGGGCGTTATCGCACCAGTACTTGTAATCAGTACTGTAGGCTGGGCATATTTCTCTGCAGATATGTATGTGGCAAATTGGAATGTTAACAATATGCCATTTGGCGAAGCTGCTACAAACTCTATCGCCATGACATTGTGGGCTTTCCTTGGTCTAGAATCTGCATGTGCTAACGCTGATGCTGTAGATAATCCAGAAAAGAATGTACCAAAAGCCGTTCTTGGTGGCACATTAGGCGCTGCTGCAATTTACATTATTTCCACTAATATGATGTTTGGTATCGTACCAGCGAGCGAACTTGTTAACAGTAATGCACCATTTGGTTTAGCATTCGCATCCATGTTCAATGGTACAGTTGGTAAAATCGTTATGGGCCTTATGGTTATGTCTTGCTTCGGCTCCTTGCTTGGTTGGCAGTTCACGATTGCGAACGTATTTAAAGGTGCCGCTGATGAAGGTTACTTTCCTAAATTGTTCAGCAAAATTACATCTAAAGATGCTCCAGTAGTTGGTATGGTAACAATTACTATCTTGCAATCTCTTATGAGTTTGATGACAATTAGTCCTTCCTTAAGTGAACAATTCGAAACATTGGTTAATTTGGCCGTTGTAACGAATATTATTCCTTATCTATTATCCATGGGTGCCGTTATCGTATTGATGAAAGCTGCAAAACGTGCTGGTAGTGAACTTAAAGGTACGACATTTATTGCCTTTATCGGTTCCTTATATAGCTTATATGCATTGTATGCATCCGGTTTTGAAGCTATGACATACGGTTCTATTGTAACCTTTGCAGGTTGGACATTATACGGTTTCGTATCCGATCGTTTTGATTTAGAACATAATATTGGTAAATAGTATAATTAAGCTTTTGTTATAACAACTCTTGCGATACTATCTCCTTTGAGTAGCCCTCTGCGATTAGAAGTATAGAATTCTAATAGTAGAGGGCTTTTTCTCTGAAATTTTAAAAATATTCTATATTGGAGTATAATAAGAGAATATAGGTATTTAAGGGGGTAATTATGGATATATTAGCTGCAAGGCGTTCCATAGAACAACGATTACTAAAGCAATCCGTTGCATTAATGTCGTTGGTGGCCGTTAGTGGTACTATTATGGGTGTAATTACTGGTTCTAGTGCCGTATTATTAGATGGTATATTTTCATTCATCGATGTAATCATTAAGATTATGATGCTAATGACGGCCAAATTGGTAGCACGCGAAACAAGTAAACGGTTCCAGTTTGGATATTGGCAATTTGAGCCTCTCGTGCTCGTTGTGGAAGGATTCTTTATCCTATTAATCGTATTATACGCATTGATTAGTGGTATAGGGGATTTACTAAATGGTGGTCGCCATGTTGATTTTGGTATAGCTATTTACTATGCTATTTTCTTTACTATAGCCGATACAGCTTATTATTTTTATGTACATCGCATTAATAAAAGCTTACAATCGAATCTAATCAAGTTTGATAATGTAAGTTGGTCTGTTGACGCGTGGCTCGAGGCAGCCATCCTCATCAGCTTTATAGCCGCTATCCTGTTAGAGAATACATCGTATAATTATTTGGCGGTTTATATTGACCCTATTGTTTTAATTGTATTATCATTGCAAATGATTCCGTCGGTTATTAAGATTCTTGTACCTTCTACAAAACAAATCTTGGGGTGGGCGCCTTCATCCTTGCATGATGAGGTACAAGAAATCATGGATCGTTTTATGGAAAAATATTCATTTAAGGATTATGTGACGAGTGTACAGGCTTATGGTAACTCGCGCATCATAGAGATTGATATTCTTGTGCCTAAGAAGTTTCCTTATCAAACGATAGCTGAACTTGATCGTATACGAAATGAAATCGATGAAGAAATCGGAGGTAACCCGACGGAAAAGTGGGTTACCATTTCCTTTACTGCTACTCGTAAATGGATGGCTAAGGATTATCTTCTCGACGAAGAAGATGATGAATAATACTATATTTTATGGTATACTTAAATGTATTAAAATACTAAATTGTACGACATAATAGAAGAGGCTGATACTATGTTAGATTTGAAATTTGTTCGAGAAAATCTCGAACTAGTAAAACAAAATTTGGATAATCGTCATACAAAGGGTGATCTTGACACCTTTGTTGCTGCGTATGATGAACGAAAACAATTGATTCAAAAGGTTGAAGAATTAAAGGCATTACGTAATTCTGTAACAGAAGAAATCAGCCAATTAAAACGCAATAAAGAAAATGCAGATGATAAAATTGCAGAAATGAAACGCGTTGGCGATGAAATTTCTGGATTAGATGATCGCATTCGCGAAGTAGAAGAATCTTTGCGCAATGCTGCATTGATGTTGCCAAATATGTGTGATGCATCTGTTCCTGTTGGTGCTGATGAAGACGAAAATGTGGAACAACGTAAATGGGGCGAACCACGTCAATTTGATTTTGAACCAAAAGCGCATTGGGATATCGGCGAAGAATTAGATATTCTTGATTTTAACCGTGCTGTAAAAATGTCCGGTGCTCGTTTTACCGTATATAAAGGCTTAGGTGCTCGTTTAGAACGTGCCCTTATTAACTTCATGGTTGATCTTCATGTTGATAAACAAGGCTATACAGAAATGATGACACCGTATATGGTAACCCGTGAAACCTTGACTGGTACAGGTCAATTACCTAAATTTGCAGAAGATATGTACCATGTAGAAGATACAGAATACTTCTTAATTCCTACTGCAGAGGTTACATTGACAAACTATCACAGTGGTGAAATCTTGAGCGAAGATGAATTGCCTAAATATTACACTGCATTTACTGCATGTTTCCGTGCTGAAGCAGGTTCAGCTGGTCGTGATACACGTGGCTTGATTCGTCAACATCAATTTAACAAGGTAGAAATGGTTAAACTTTCAAAACCAGAAGATTCTTGGAATGAATTAGAAAAATTAACAGATAATGCAGAAGAAGTATTACGCCTATTAGAATTACCATTCCGTGTTATCACATTGTGTACTGGTGATATCGGTTTTGGTTCTGCTAAAACATATGACGTAGAAGTATGGATGCCTGCACAAAATAAATATAGAGAGATTTCTTCTTGCTCCAATATGACCGATTTTCAAGCACGTCGTGCAAACATTAAATTCCGTCGTGGCCCTAAAGGCAAACCTGAATTCGTTCATACATTGAATGGTTCTGGCCTTGCAGTAGGTCGTACCGTAGCGGCAATTTTGGAAAATAATCAACAACCAGATGGTTCCGTTGTGATTCCTAAGGTGTTGGTTCCATACATGGGCGGCGTAGAAAAAATTACGCCTGCCAAATAAGGAGGTCCCATGAAATTCTTTATAGATACAGCCGAATTTAGTGAAATTAAAGATGCTTACTCTTATGGCTTTATCGACGGGGTAACGACAAACCCATCCCTAATTGTGAAGGCTAAACGCGACTTAAAACAAGTCATTAAAGAAATCGCGGATCTTGTAGAGGGCCCTGTGAGTGCAGAGGTCATTGCTAGTGATGCACCGGGCATGATTGAAGAAGCGCATGAGCTTGTAAAACTAGGCTCTAATGTGGTTGTTAAAATCCCAATGACTCCAGAAGGCTTAAAAGCCGTTGCAGTGCTTTCAAAAGAAGGCATTAAGACGAATGTAACATTGATTTTCTCTGCTAATCAAGCATTATTGGCGGCACGCGCTGGTGCTACATTTGTGAGCCCTTTTGTAGGACGCATTGACGATATTAGCATGGATGGATTGACATTAATTCAAGACATTGCGGATATCTTTGCTATTCACGGTATTAATACTGAAATTATCGCTGCTAGCGTACGTACACCATTGCATATTTTACAATGTGCGAAAGCTGGTGCCCATATTGCAACAGTGCCATATAAAGTGTTGTTACAAGCTGTGAAACATCCATTGACCGATGCAGGTTTAGAAAAATTCATGGCTGATTGGAAACAAGCTAATCAATAAGTAATATAAACATCTTTTTAAGGAGGCCCTAAAATGGATCGTACTTTATCTTTAGAATTTGCTCGTGTAGTCGAAGCAGCTGCACTTCGTAGTGGTCGTTTGTTAGGTCGTGGTCAAAAAGACGAAGCCGATGGCTTAGCTGTTGATGCAATGCGTCAAGCATTTGACTCTGTCCGTATTTCCGGTACCGTTGTTATTGGTGAAGGTGAAATCGACGAAGCTCCTATGTTATATATTGGTGAACATGTTGGTGCAGGCGGTCCAGAAGTAGATATTGCAGTAGATCCAATCGAAGGCACGAATTTGATTGCCAAAGGCCAAAATGGTGCTATTGCTGTTATGGCGATTGCTGAAAAGGGTGGCTTGTTACATGCACCTGATATGTACATGGAAAAGATTTGTGTAGGTCCTCGTGGCGCTGGCGCTATTGATATTACAAAATCTTTGACGGAAAATATTCAAAACGTAGCTGCAAAGATGGGTCGTAAGGTTGATGAAATCAACTTGGTAATGCTAGACCGTGAACGTCATTATGGATTAATGAAGGAAGCTCGTGATCTAGGAGCTCGTATTATGCTTATTTCTGATGGTGATGTTAACCCTGCTATGGAATGTTGTATCGAAGGTTCTGGCGTACATATGGTTGTCGGTACTGGCGGTGCACCAGAAGGCGTATTAGCAGCAGCAGCACTTAAATGTGCAGGTGGTGATATGCAAGCTCGTTTGAAACCAGGAAATGATGAAGAAGTTCGTCGTTGTCATGAAATGGGCATCAAGGATGTTAACCAAGTATTGACTCTAGATGATTTGGTTCGCACTGACGATGTAATCTTTGCTGCTACAGCGATTACACGTGGTAACCTATTGAATCCTATTCAATACTTTCCAGGTGGTGCTCGTACACATACCATTGTGATGCGCTCTAAAACAGGCACCGTACGCTTCCTTGATACCATTCATAGAGATGAAAAATTGACTACATTGAAAGCACGTTAGTTCTTTTGCTTTCACCATAAAAAATAGTGGGCCCCCTAAGATTAGATTGATAATCTTAGGGGTTTTTACTTGATGAAAAAGCCTAAAAAATAGTATAATTAACGTTAGTATATAACAGTGTGACGAATATGGTTATAAGAGAGCATAGCCATTTGATATAAGAAATGTAGGAGGAATTCTTTTGGAAAAGCTCGTTATTAAAGGCGGTAATCAGCTGAATGGTCGCGTACGCGTTAGTAGTGCGAAAAATGCGGTGTTACCTATTATTGCAGCTACGTTATTAGCATCAACGCCGAGTAAATTGTTGGAAATTCCAAATTTAGAGGATGTTGGTACAATTTCCCAAGTCATTGAGTCCTTGGGCGTTAAGATTACGCGAAACGAAGCTGACGATGAAATTATTTTCGATGCATCTATGTTAACAGCTACGGAAGCCCCTTATGAATTGGTGCGCAAAATGAGAGCATCCTTCCTCGTAATGGGGCCTTTATTGGCACGTAAAGGTGAAGCAAAAATTTCCATGCCTGGTGGCTGTGCTATTGGTGCACGTCCTATCGATCTACATTTGAAGGCTTTTGAAGCATTGGGTGCTAAGATTGAAATTACAGAAGATTATGTATATGCACATGCACCAGAAGGATTGCAAGGCACTCAAATTTACTTGGATTTTCCAAGTGTAGGAGCTACGGAAAACGTTATTATGGCTGCCTCTATGGCAAAGGGGAAAACGGTTATTGAAAATGCTGCAGAAGAACCTGAAATCGTTGATTTGGCAACCTTTTTAAATGCAATGGGGGCCAATATTCGTGGTGCAGGTACGAATGTGATTCGCATCGAAGGTGTAGAATCCTTGCATGGTGCTATTCATACTGTTATTCCTGATCGTATTGAAGCTGGCACATATTTAATTGCCGCTGCTATGGCTGGCGGTGATGTATTCGTAGAAAATGCCTTACCTGAACATTTGAAACCTGTAGTCGCTAAATTGAAAGAAGCAGGCGTTACAGTAGAAGAAGATATTGATGGTATTCGCGTGATTAGTACAGGTAAAGATCTGAAGGCTGTAGATATTAAAACATTGCCATACCCTGGATTCCCTACAGATATGCAAGCTCAATTCATGGCATTCACTACTATTGCAGAAGGCACTAGTACAGTGACAGAAACTGTATTTGAAAACCGTTTTATGCATGTCGCTGAATTGCGTAAGATGGGAGCTCATATAGATATCGATAATCGACAAGCTATCGTTGAGGGGATGCCAACCTTACATGGTGCTGTTGTTAATGCAACCGACTTGCGAGCTGGTGCTGCTTTAGTTTGTGCAGGCTTAGCCGCAGAAGGTACAACAGAGGTAGGTCGTCTACATCATATTGATCGTGGCTATGATGATTTAGTGGGTAAATTGAAAAGGTTAGGTGCCGATATTGTTCGGGTTGACGAATAAGAACAAAAGGCCAAAACAGAATACAAAGAAACGAAGCCGGCGTAAACAAGTGCCGGCTTTGCGTCGCAGTCAAGAGAATGATACAAATACAAAAAAAGAGTCCGTTGTAGAGCGTACTTCTCGTGCGGCCATGGTTAAGGTTACAGAGCTGCGTCGTAAAGAGCGTCGTCAAAAACAGACAAAGCCCATTGCTAAAACAACACCAACGATGACGTTAAAACGTATCGTGTCGCCTCAAAATGTAGGGAATACGGTATCTAAATTTGGACGTTCCCTAACATTTGATTTGGGGATTGATTTAGGCACAGCTAATGTTTTGATCTATGTGAAGGGCAAAGGCCTTGTACTTGATGAGCCAGCTTGTGTGGCTAAAGATACGAGAACTGGAGATGTATTAGCTGTAGGTGAAAGCGCACGACGTATGATCGGTCGAACACCGACTGGCATTGAGGTTATACGTCCTGTTCAAGCAGGTGTTATCGCTGATTATGACATGACGGAATTTATGCTTAAATACTTTATTCGTTCTGTTGTGCCTGCATCTCGCCTTATGAAAACACGAATTGTTGTCTGCGTGCCTTCTGGTATTACACCTGTAGAAAAACGTGCTATTTTAGAAGCCTTGTTGCGCACTGGCGCCAAGAAAACCGTGCTTATTGAAGAGCCTCTTGCTGCGGCGATGGGGACAAATTTAAATGAAGCTGAAAAGGTCGGTGCTATGGTTGTAGATATTGGTGGTGGTACTACTGATATCGCCGTACTGTGTGATACGGGGGTCGTGGTGAGTGAATCGTTGCGTATTGGAGGGGACTCCTTTAATGAAGCCATCATTCAATATGTGCGCCGCAAGAAAAAACTAGTTATAGGTCCATTGACGGCTGAGGAAATAAAAATATCCGTAGGAACTGTAGATCGTCGTTCAGAAGAGCGCGAGATTGAAATCAGAGGGCGTGATGTCATTACGGGCCTGCCTAAAATGGTGACGCTCCATTCTTTGGAAATTCAACGAGCACTAGAATCGCAAGTTATGAGTATTCTTGAGGCAATTAAGTCTATTCTAGAAAAAACGCCGCCTGAATTAGTGGCTGCTATAGGAGATCACGGTATCATTTTGACTGGTGGAGGGGCCTTAATTAGTGGTTTAGATCGCGTTATTTCACGCTCTGTCGGCATAGCGGCTTATCTAGTCGATTTACCACGATATGCTGTTATTAAAGGCGTGGCCAAAACATTAGATGAAATGTCATCATTACGTGATACATTAGAAGATTTACAATAGAGCTGAAAGCTGAGGTGTGATGACCTCAGCTTTTTTGTATTCTAAGTGAAAATAGTGTATACTACAAGTAAATAGATTGTATAAAATCAATACTAAAATACAGCCTATTATAGTTAGATATAAAATAGTATAAGAATTATAATTACAACATATTTTAAAGGAGTTCTCTTATGATACGCCTTAAAACGGCCGCTATGGTGGCATCTATTTTAATAACTAGTTCTGGTATTGCTCATGCAGGGGATTTGACAGCCGTTCGAGTTTCTGATTACGATGGTGCAAGTCGCATTGTTTTTGATATGACTGAATTGCCCTTATCATGGACTAAGTCATATAATGCAAGCCAAAATACGGTTACATTAAACATGGCCAACACGACTAATAAAATTTCAAACGCTGCAGATCGGACACCTCATAAGGTAGGGGTGTTAAAAGGAATGTCTTTTCAACCTACCGACAATGGATTACAGGTGAGATTATCTGCCAATCAATCGGTCAATTATCATGCTTTCACATTATCTAATCCTAATCGTGTGGTTATTGATTTGTTTTCCGATTATAGTCAAAAGACAACTAAAAATGTAGGTGCATCGATTCAGACTACTAATATAAAAACAACGGTTAACGAAGGGAGTATTCGAGCTTATGCGATGACTGTTAATAGTGATGCGCCTATGGTAGTAGCTAGTGTACCTAGTGGAAAGCCGTTAGGTTCGATTGCTCAGCAGCATATAGCGTCTATTGGGTTAGCCGTCCCAGGGAAGAGCTTTGATAAACCATATTCGGTTAGCACATCCGGTGAGGTGGATTTAAACCGCATTCAATCTGTTGGTGTGCTCAGATATACGCCGAGTCGAGGCTATTTTATTGAAGAGAAGAAACCTCTGTTACAGGCTAAAACACCTAAATCTACGTTGGTGATTACCGCTGTTAATGGGCCTCGTAGAAATAATGCACTTACATTATATACGTCTAGTTATGGTGAAAGTACACAAACGAATGAATATGGCTATGAAGTGACCGTAAGCAATGGAAAGGTTCTTAAGGTAGGAAAAGGTAATTCGGTGTTAGGGGCTAATCAGTTTGTACTATCCGCTCATGGCGAAGCCATAGCTTCATTAAAGCCGCTAAAAGTAGGTACGCCTGTCGTATTGCAACCTCGTCAAGAACTTGCAAAGGTAGAAACTGCTGGCGGTGCTGCAGTTGAAGGGGGAACCCTTGTTTTGCATAATGGGAACTATGTGGGACCTAAAGAATCGACGAATCGAAGTCGTAGCTTTATAGGTACTACAAAGGACGAAAAGCTTGTAGTAGCTGCTATAGACAAACAGAATGCGTCATCTGTAGGGGCTACATTAGAAGAAGGCGCTGATTTACTAACGTCCTTAGGTGCAGTTAATGGTTTTGAATTATCGAATCAGGGAAGCGTAGATATAGAGGTTGATGGACATTATGTTCACAAAGGTAATGAAGTGCCTAGTGCTTATGAAAAGATACTTATAATTAAATGATAAATTGTATACAATTTTGTTTGAAAAAAAGCTAGAGATTTAGTATAATATCTTTATGTATTCTATTGTAAAAGGAGGGATCGTTATGAAAAAGACCTTATTAGCTTTAGTAGCTTTAACTGCATTAGGTATAACTTCTGTAATGGCGGCCCCTGTATCATACCAAAGCGTATTAACAGGTAAAGTGGCTTCTACCGTTTCTGTTGGTACTTCTGTAACGGAAGGACAAACATTGGTGACTGTAGAAACATTGGCAGGTCCTATGGCAGCGGCTAAATCCACGGTGGATGGCACTGTGACTGCAGTTAATGTTACGGTAGGTTCTGATATTTCTCGTGATCAAGTCGTTGTCACTGTAGAAAGCAAATAAAGGAGATAGGAATGAAGTTTTCTCATTCTTGGCGTCGGTATAGAAAAACGATACTGGCGCTTTTCTTCTGTAGTGCTCTATCATCGGCGCAGGCAGTTGATTTTATGCCTGTCCAAGATGTACAGACTGGTATGGAAGGTATAGCAAAAACAGTAATAGTAGGGGATACCATATCGAATTTTAATGTTAAGGTTTTGGGCGTTATGAAGGATAAAGGCCCATCCGGCCATTTGATTCTTGCAAAATTTTCCGGTCCTGTTATGGAACAGACTGGAGGGATTGCTCATGGTATGAGTGGTAGTCCTGTATATATAAATGGGAAACTCGTTGGTGCCGTAGCATATGGTTGGGGCTTTGCTGATGGTACAATCGGTATGATTACACCTATTGAAGATATGGTGAAATTGTGGAACATACCTTATGAAAAGAATTTGACTAATAACTGGTCAGACAAACAATTAATTCCTATGAAAACTCCGTTGATGGCTTATGGGTTTGATAGTGCGTCTATGGAGTATTTTAAATCAAAATTACCACAATACAATTATGAAACATACGACACTGCTAGCTCTAGTAGCGACGATATTGCTAAACCTTTACAGGCTGGCGGCTCTGTTGCAGCATTATTGGTTGATGGTGACTTAAAACTCGGTGCTATTGGTACTGTTACCTATGTTGATGGTCAACAAATGGTGGCCTTTGGACATCCGTTTTTAAAACATGGTTCTGCCAACTACTTCATGCATAATGCAAATATTTTTACGGTTGTTAAAAGTTATGAATCCGCATTTAAATTGGGATCTATGGGCCGTGAAATTGGTACCGTTACTGAGGATCGTGGTGCTGGTATTGCCGGTGTATCGGGCACAATCTCCAGTGGTATTCCCGTACGCTTTCATCTGAAAGATATCGACATGGGTCGTGATAAACATTCCAATGTAAAGGTTATTGACGATAAGGATATGACTCCTACATTGGCGGCTACAGCACTATATAATATGTTGAATAAAACATTGGATCGCAGCGGTGCAGGTACAGCAAAAATCACATATACCATTACGCCAAGAAATGGTGAACAAAAACCATTAACACGAACTAATATGTTCTACAGTTCTGAATCTATTAGTGAGAAAACAGTTGATGAATTTTATAATGTTATCGATGTATTGATGAACAATCGATTTATTAATTACGAGATTACCGATATCAATGTGGAAACAGAGGTAACGCAGGATAAAAGAACGGCGAAACTCGTAGATGCATCTGCATCATCGACAGTAGTATCACCAGGGGATACAATTGTAGTAGATGTTACATTGGAACCATATCGCGGGGAAAAAATCAACAAAGAGGTTTTCTTCACGGTACCAAAGGATCAACCATTGGGTAAATATACTCTAGAGGTTCGTGGCGGCGGTGAGATTCCATTGCCATATGTATTGGAAAAACAAAAATACAATTTGACCGATGAAGTATTGCGTCGACTAAAGGTATATAAAGACTTTAATGACTTGTTTGATGAATTACAAAAGACAGATACGAACAATCAAATTGTTGTAGAAATCTTAGAAGATGGTGTTAGCCTCGTAAATGAAGAGGCTTCGACGAGCTCTGTGAAAAAAGCAAAATTGCAAGGGGTAGAAGATAAACCAAGCCCTGGAGACCTTAAAAAGAAAAAAGGTAGCGAAGACATTAGCGATGGCAAAGATGATGAAAAGAAAAATGAAAAAACTGCTGTCGATACAGAGTATATCGTGCAAGGTGATGGTCAATTTACCATTCAGGTTATGAGTACTAAAGACCGTGATAAAGCATTAGCTAAACGGGCAAAAGAACAAGTTAAGATGGAACATAAATTAGAACTAGAAGATCAAAGCAATAAAAAGGCGTCTAAGTCTAATTCTGGTAAAAAGGATGCATCGGCTACTAAGCCATCTAAAGATAATCCTTCAACTAATAAACCTGCAGAGGATAAACCATCTAAAGATAAACCATCTAACGATAAACCATCTAAAGATAAACCATCTAACGATAAACCATCTAACGATAAGCCGACGAATGATAAACCTTCTAATGATAAAATATAATAAGATGTATTGTGTAGGTCGAATAATTAGCAAGGAGGGCTGTTGTGAATTGGCTTGAGATGATAGGTCGCAATGTAATGGCCGGTCTATCGAATGTGGGGACTGCTATGCTACTCGTATGGCAGACCATAAAACAATTAAAAATGCTCAATGCATGGCATGTTTTACAACAGATGGCTCATCTTGGTGTAGATTCACTACCAATTATTAGCTTGACACTATTATTTGCGGGTGGTGTAATGACACTGCAAATAACAGATGTATTGGTTACCTATGGTGCACAAGGCACAGTAGGCGGACTCATGGCGGTTGCTATGGGGCGTGAGTTAGGCCCAATACTAGTTGGAGTTGTATTGGCTGGTCGTGTAGGTGCTGCTATTACTGCTGAAATTGGTACGATGAAGGTAACAGAACAAATCGATGCATTACGCGTTATGGCTGTAAATCCGATTGGGTATCTCGTTGTACCTCGTGTTGTAGCTTGTATGATTATGGTACCAATCCTTGCATTTTATGGCGTTGTTATTGGTATAGTAGGTGGTTATTTTGTAGCTACCGCTATAAAGGGGCTAGCACCAGCTACCTATTTAGATTCGATACAAATGTTTTCAACTATTTCTGATTTTACATTGGGGTTAATTAAATCTAGTGTTTTTGGTGCTGTCATCGCTCTTGTAGGGTGCTATAAGGGGATGCATACAAAGATGGGGGCCGAAGCTGTTGGTTTCTCCACTACTAGTTCTGTAGTAACAAGTATTATCTTAGTATTTGTATTGAATTATTTTTTATCGACTCTACTCTTTTAATCGATTATCTCGAACGAGGGTTTTATGATTGAATTACGTGATGTAGTTGTAGCCTATGACACGCGTGTAATATTAGATTCTGTTAATCTAACCATTGCAGATGGAGAAACGCTTGTCATTTTGGGTGGTAGTGGTAGTGGTAAAAGTACTCTATTGCGCTTAATTATAGGTTTACAACGTCCCACATCGGGCCAAATTATTGTAGATGGTGTAGATATTACTACATTATCTGAAGAAGAATTTAATAAGGTACGACAAAAGATGGGCATGGTATTTCAATACTCCGCATTATTTGACTCTATGTCAGTGGGGGAAAATGTCGCCTTCGGTCTAAGAGAACATACTAATATGAGTGATGATGAGATTAAGCATATTGTTGCTGAACGACTTGGCTGGGTTGGTTTGAGTGGTTATGAATCTTACATGCCGAATGAATTATCTGGGGGGATGAAAAAAAGGGTGAGTCTTGCTCGGGCTATTGCGCTTGATCCGACGCTCATCTTGTACGATGAACCTTCGTCTGGTCTAGATCCTATTACATCGGGGACAATTAGCATGCTCATTCGAGGAATGCAAGAACGGTTGGGTTGTACATCTATCGTAGTAACTCATGATATGCAATCTGCTTTTTATGTGGCTGATCGGATTGCATTACTTGATAAGGGAAAATTTATAGAAGTATCTAAAACAGAGGATTTTAAAAACTCACCTAATCCTAAAGTACAACAATTTATTCATGGTGAGGCGGAGGCTATCGATATCGGAACAAGGAGAGACAGATAATGAAGTGGACGACGGAAGCTAAAGTAGGGGCTTTCACAATTGTAGGTGTTGTGTTGTTCGTGCTGGGCATCATATTTGTGGGGCGTATAGACGTATTTGCAAAACCTCAGATGACGATTACCGGTGATTTTGCTCAAGTTAATGGGTTGAAAAATGGTAATCAGGTTAAATTTTCTGGTGTCGCAATTGGTACGGTTTCTGATATTGAAATTACACCATCTGGGGTTGTGGTGAAGATGAAAATCGATGATAAAACACAAATACCAAGCGATTCAACATTTACCTTAGGATCAGATGGATTCTTAGGAGATAAATTTATTCAAATTTCACCTGGCAAATCAACCGTATATTTACATGATGGTGATTCTGTTAAGGGTGAAGGGGCTGATGCGATGGATAAAGCCATGCAAAGTGCTCAAAAATTAATGGCTGGTACAGAACAAATGTTGCAATCCATTAATAATATTATTGGCGACCCTAAAACACAAGACGCATTAAAACATTCGTTGCAATCTACGGCTGTCATGGCTGATAATGCGGTAGCGGTTACACAAAATATGGCAGATGTGACGGCTCAGCTAAATCAAGCGGCTCAACAATTTAATGCCGATGGTAATGCAGGTAATGACATGCGTGCCATTTTGACGAATATTAAACAAACTACGGATCGTGTTGATCATATGGCGCGATCCATGGAAGGAACCGTAACGGATCCAAAAGCACAAGAAAATATTAAAGCAACATTGCATAATACGGAGCAAATTTCTGCTCGTGTCAATAAATTGTTAGGTGGCAAACCATATGCATCTGAAACCGTTAATGGTTCTTCGAAGGCTAATGGTTCTGAAAAAAAGTCATCTATTAAAGTAGAACCTTCTGTGGATTTACTTTATAATACAAATCAAGAAGAGGTCCGTATCAATGGTCGTGCTCGCGTTTACACAGATAAAGGCATGGGTGAATTTGGACTTTCTAATATTGGTGATGATACCGATTTTGATTTGAATGGCGGTAAATTTATTGCCAATAAATGGTTAGTACGCGGTGGTATTTTTGAAAGCAAGCTCGGATTTGGCATTGACTATAATCCACGTGGGTCTTTTGGCGTTTCTGCAGCTATGTATGATTTAAATCATCCTAAATATCGACTACGTTCTGATATACGCTTACATAATAATACGTACGGTGTTGTGCAAATGACACGCCCATTTGGTTCTTCAAATGGAGGCACCTACTTTGGTATTAAACAAGTCTTTTAAAACACATATCGTGTGGAGGTATACGTATGAATAAGAAGGCCTTTTCTTTAGCCATAATATTATCGATGGCTACAACAGGTGCATTCGCAAGTGACGTTGTTTCTACATCTGTCAATAATGGTGATAAACTCACAAAACTTCAAAAAGAAGCGATTCAATTAACGCAACAACAATTAGCTCAAAAAGCTTCTCAAGATGCACAACAATATGAAGTCGCATTGAACCTAAATGAAGATAGCACAGTTTCTCTTGCACTGGCTAATAACCGCACTGCAAAACAATCCTTGTGGGATTATGAAGCGGCAAAAGCTACAGTAAGTGCTACAGCAGCAGGAAAAAATCCTAATGTATCCTATGCATGGCAAGGCACGCGTAATCACGGTGCCAATGCTATGACGGGTAGAACTGTTACTAGTAAAACAGGTCAACATAGCTTCACTATTAAGGCCCCTGTGTTTAGTCCTTCACTAGATGCTAATATTGATAAGTCCCGCTTTGCTCGTGAAGGCAGTGGTGCTGCTTATGAAGAAGCATTGCAACAAGCTAAATATGATGCTATCAATGGTTACTATACATTGATTATGTATCGTAACAAGGTTGACGTAGCGAACCAAGCGGTTAAGGATTATCAAGGTCATGTAGATAATGTTAAGGCTCAATATAATGTAGGCCTTGTAGCTAATTCTGATGTATTAGCTGCGGATACTAATTTGGCAGATTCTCAAACTAATCTTGTAAAAGCCCAAAATGCAGCGAATTTAGCGGAAGCGAACTTGAATTTGGTGATTGCATACCCAGCACAAACATCTATTACAACAGCAGAACATGATTTACAATACAAACCATATGCAGTTACATTAGAGCAAGCAAAAGCGTATGCTATGCTTCATCGTTCTGCTCTAGTGCAATCTGCGATGGCTGTAAAACAAGCTGAAGAGGCTTTAAAAGCTGAGAAAGCTGGCTATTTACCAACTGTAGGTGTTGAAGCTGGTCGTGGCTATGCTGATCCTGATGGTTACTTTGGTACAAGCAGCAAATCTTGGCATATTGGTGCATCCGCTACATGGAGCTTATGGGATGGGGGCCAAACACAAAATAAAATTAAGGTCGCTCAAGATACATTAGAAAAATCTAAAGAAGCTAATTTGGCTGCTGTAGATAAGGTAAATCTTGCAGTACAACAAGCGTACCTTAACTTGCGTTCTGCAGAACAAACAATTCAAAGCACGCAAACTGCTGTTAAACAGGGGCAAGAAAACTTCCGTATTGCAACACTTCGTTATCGTGCTGGCGTAGGTACGAACCTTGATGTACTAGATGCAGAAACTAAATTGACAGAATCTCGTAATAACTACGTAGATGCGTTGTATAATTACAATGTCAGCATTTCCGCTCTTGAACAAGCAACAGGTATTCCTTTGGATACTCCTGTAGGTCAAGGGGCAAGCATTATTGCTAACAGCGGTGCAGTAGAACAATTAGCAGCATTAGCTTCAACTACACCTGCAAAAAAATAAGTATATAGATAGTACATACTATATTAAAAATGACGACTGCTTTGGCGGTCGTCATTTTCTTATGATTAAATAGGATATATTACATTTTGATTTCATAAAATTTATGCATCATATACTATTGAAATATCATAGAGTATGGTAATATTGATGTATAAATAAGCGTATTTTTTAGGTGTGGGGTTTCCTATGACACGGAAGAAATGGTGCCTAATTGGTGCAGCAGTTTTGGGACTTGGTATAGCAGGCATATCTGCTTCAATTAATCCCGTTGCAGAACGATATGTGGCACCCATGGTACAGGAACAACTACATAATACAGTAAGGGGCACGATTCAGTATGATTCCATACATGTAACATGGGATGGGGATATAGAACTGCAAAATGTATCCTTACGAGATGAGAGTAATCATTTGGTGGCAGATGTACCAACTATGAATGTATCTATGAAATGGTCATCGGTTCCTTCTATCGTGATGGGCAATTCTAGTGGTGCTGCTGTTGTATCGACGATTACATTAGATAAACCTGACATTCATGTGTGGCAATTAGCTGATGGGACTTGGAATGTAAATTCTTTATTAAAACCATCATCAAAAAATGATAAGAAATCATTTGATGGCAATATCGTCGTTAATGATGCTACAGGTGCTGTTCGATTTAAAGATGGCAATGTACATAAGTTAGCCAATCTAGATGGTAATATAGCCTTAAATGTTGATGGTATGACAAAAGGAGCATTAAATGGACTTTTAGATGACCATTCGATTGCTGTTAATGGCTCTATCGACATGAATAAAATGGATGATTTTGATTTGTTTGTTCGAGCCGAGTCCGTTGATATATCAGGCATCATGAATATGGTTCCATCCAATAAAAATCTCTCTATAACATCTGGTATATTACATGATGTAAAAGCACAGATTACGGGGCGTGATGGCAAGTATTCAATGTCTGGTAATTTAGCCTTTGATGGTGTAGACGGCACGTATAAGAATGGATCTACTACATATCAGATTAGTAAAGGCAATGGGAAAATCTTTTTCCAAAACAATAATATACTAATCAGTCGCAGCGGGTGGTATATAAATAATCAAGCTGTTAAGATTAATGGTTTAGTAACACTTAGTGATGACGTTGATTTAAATCTAAATGCTGTTGCGGATTCCGTAGCATTAGAGACTTTCACCAATAACCAATTTACCGGTACTATAGGTGGTCGCGTTCATATTGGAGGCACCAGTGTCAATCCAAATGTATCAGGTACGATTAAGAGTAATGAGGTTTCTTATGACGACTATCGTATTGATAGTGGAGAGGCAAATTTCATTTATTCTGACGGCACAGTAGATATACGTGATGCTACATTATATATTGGAGATGGCAGTGTAAACGGTAGGGGAAAATATAATGTCGATAGCGGTGATTTTTCTGTAGAGGGAACAATTCATAATGCTGAGATTGCACCATTTACTCAAAATCTAGCAACCCCTATTAGTGGCATTGTAAATGGCGATTTTGCCGTTACCGGAAAAAATAGAAATATTACTGCTTTAGAAGGAAATGTAATCGGTTCTGGTATTTCGGCACGTGGCATCTCTCTCGATACGGCTAAACTTAGCTTTACAAAATCTGGTACGATTACCAATATTGCTGTCACAGGGGCTATGGGTAATGGTTTACTCAGTGGATATGGTACGATTGATAATAATCTTTTAAATCTATCCTTGTCGGCGGATTCATTAGATGCATCTAATTTTTCAAGTCTTGTTGGTAATAGTATATCTGGTAATATTACAGGCCATACTTCTATTACAGGAAATTTAGATAATCCATCTGTGACCGGTAGTATTACAAGTCCTGAGATCATTTATGATGGTGCTCATTTTAATTCTATTAATGCAGGCTTTACTATTCAAAATCATATATTAGAATTAACCGATACATCTATAGGTGATGGGGATGGTGCTATTACTATAGGTGGGACACTTGATTTAAATTCTAATGCACTTAATATGCGGGCGCGTGCAAAAGCTGTTCGGATAGAGAACTTAATTAGACCGTTTTCTGATGTTCCACTTACTGGTTGGTTTGAATCAGAAAATGAGATTCGCGGTACTATAGATAATCCATATGTTCATGGATATGCACATTTGTATGATGGCTCCTATAGTGGTAAGTTAATAAGCGATGCGAAGTTTGATTATACATTAGAGAATCAAATCCTTACATTACCGGACTTTACTGTTCAAGGCTATGGGGCCGTTATTCAAGGCTCTGGTATTGTATCAGAAGATGCCCTAAATATCGATTTAGAAGGTAAAGATATAGATATTGGCAGGTTATTAGTCAATACTGATTATGATGTAAAGGGCTATGTACAAGCTAAGGGGCATATTGGTGGCTCTTTATACAATCCTAATTTTAATGGATCTGTTACATCTAACTTCTTAACTATTAATGGCGAAGGTATTACCAATATTTCTGGTACATTATATGCAGATAAAACCGTCGTTAATTTAGAAAAATTTGAATTTGATGAAGAACAAGGTGGCCATTATATGGCCCGTGCAGGTATGTCTACGGTGGGCGACAAGAGATTATTTGGTACACTCGAGGTCTCAAATGGCCGTGTAAACAACCTATTGTCCTTGCTTGGTAAACCTGTTGATAAATTAGATGGATCGTTAAGTGGTACTGTTGATTTGGGAGGCACCTATGGTAATCCAAGCCTTAATGTGGTGGGTTCAATTAAGGATGTAACTATTGATACGAAGGTAGTAGGCGATGCAACGATAGATGCCAGTCTAGAAAATCGTAAGTTTAAAATTCGCACATTAAAATTACCTGTTGATGATGGACTTATTGCTGCTGGTGGTACTGTTGATTTAGATGGTGATGCAGATTTACAAATTGCAGTTCGCGATGTTGATATAGAACCATTTTTGCCGCTTATTGGTGATAATATTAATGCTACTGGTTCCGTTACCGGTGTTATCAATATGACAGGGGCTACAAAAAATCCTAAGGTTGAATTGTCTGCGAGCCTTGCCAATGGTTCTTATAATGGTATCGATATTGATCAAGGATTCGTATTGGCAACCATGGAAAATCATGTTATTAATGTTCAACGTATTCAAGGGGGTAAAGGCGACTATAAGCTAAGTGCATATGGTAAGATTCCTCTAGCCGCGTTGTATACGACTGGATATCTCGATGCGAATGATTCTAAAGCGATGGATATGACTATTGACTTTAATGAAGCCGATATGGCTGTTATCCCTTTGATTACTCCTACCGTGAAAGAAGCAACTGGAGCGCTAAAAGGTCTTGTTCATGTAACGGGGACTATTGATCAGCCAGAGGCTTATGGTACAGTATCTGTTCGCAATGGTACGATGAAGATAAAGACCATAGGTAATGAGTTTAAAGACATTGATGGGGATTTGATTTTCTCAGGACAACAAGCTGATTTCCAATCACGCATATCTGCTGGCAAAGGTACTGCGGGCTTAGCGGCAAAGGTTAATTGGACAGGTCACGAGATGACTAATTATCGTATGGCTATTCAATTGGATGAACTTGATTTAGCTAATGAATATATTTCTGGCCCACTACAAGGCGAGTTATATATCGCTGAAAAAAATGGTATTCCAACGCTTATGGGTGATTTAAATCTAGAAAATATGAAATTTAAGATTCCTCTTTCTCTAGAAACCAGTGAAAGTACACGAAACCTTGGCATTGATGTAAATGTACATGCGGGTAAAAATGTACGACTCTATGATAGGTCCTTATATGATATGCGCATTAGAGGGGATGTCCATTTTGGTGGATCCGTATTTACGCCTACCTCTAGTGGACAGTTTAATGTAGTAAGTGGCACATTTAAATATCTAAGTCATACCTTTGATATTACAAAGGGGACTGCAACCTTTGCATCTGGATCGTACTTGCCTATGCTTCAGCTTGATGCGGAGACAAATGTGGGCACCTATAATATCCATCTTGGTGTAAAAGGTACCGTGGACCATATGGATTTAACGCTTAAATCAGAACCAAGTTTATCGCGTAAACAGATCATTTCTATGTTAACCTTTGGTCGAGGTGAACCATCGAATAGTAGTACGATTACCAATGAAGATGCCAATGCATTGGCGGTAGCTAGTGCGCAAATGTTTGCTTTCGGTTACGTACAAGATGCGGTTCAAAATGCATTGGGCTTAGATCGTGTTAATATTACGACAGGTTCTATAGATCCTAATGAACCTACTAGTAGGGAAACATCAGGAAATTATAATATCGAAATTGGTAAGTATGTCTTGCCGAGAACGATGATTACCTATACTCAAGGTATCAATAATAAGCAAAATAAATATGGTATTGAATATTCGTTGCGTCGAAGTGTTAAGTTTAATGCTTGGCATACGTCTCAAGGTAGTACATACTTTGGTGGACGTTGGACACGAGAATTCTAGTGATATGACTATAATGAAGGAACTGAATAAGCACCTTCATTATAGTCATTTTAATTTCATAAAATTGAATTATAGTAGTACTAATTCCCAGTATTATATGATATAATAATAAAGATTTAATACTCTTTAAAGAGGGATAATTTTAGGAGGATTTTATGTTAACAAGCAAAGCCTATAAACGTATGCTAGCAGCATCTGTGTTGACTGCCGTTATGGGTACAGGCAGTGTTTTTGCTGCAGAGGTACAAGCAGGCTATACACCAGATATGAATGCAACTGCTACTGCAGATACTGCAACAACTGACGATACGACTACAAAAGCAGCTGTATACAATGCTGGTAAAGAAAAAGGTACTAATACACAAGATGATACTGATGCGGCTATTTTAGCAGCACGTGGTGATACAACATTATCCACTGATGGTACAGTTGTGCAAGGTTCCGATGGAACTGTTACCGTAAATAATGGAGCATTAAAAACTGACGATAAACAAGTTAAAATGGTTTCTAAAACTACAGCTGGTACAGACTTAGATAAGGTTGCAGAAAATGGACAAGCACAAGCTGTAACATCCGTTGAGGCCCAATATGTTACCGGTGTTAGCGCTGATTCCGTTAATCCATTTGTAGGTAAAACTATTACTGGTTTATCTATTTCTGGTGTTTCTGCAGAACAAGCAGCTCAATTGATGACATTATTGTCCGAAAAGGTAGGCGACGCTGTTTCTGTTGATGGTGTATTTAAAGACGTACAAAACTTGGGTAATAGCGGTTATTTCTCTGAAGTGAACCCAATCTTTACATCTATTCCAGAAGGCGTAAAAATTGACTTTGCTGTAGTAACTAATCCAGTGGTACATGGCGTTGTTTTTGAAGGTAACTCCGTATACACTTCCGATGTATTAACTAAATATATGGCTATTCCTGAAGGCCAAATTATGAACTCCGTATACGTAGGCCAAAAGGTACAAGGTATCAACGCAGCATATGCTCGTGATGGTTATATGCTAGCTCATGTAGACGGTATCGCTGTAGATGACAATGGTATGATTCACATTCATATCGTAGAAGGCATCGTAGAGGATATTGTACCTGCTGGTAATAAGAAAACTCGTAATAAAGTTATCACTCGTGAATTCGTACAAAAAACAGGTAAACCATTCAATAAATTCTTGGTTCGTCGTTCCGTAGAACGCGTATACAACCTAGGCTTCTTTGATGATGTAAATGTACGTATGTTGCCAGGTGAAAAAAATCCTAACAATGTAATCATTGAAATCGACGTATTAGAACATAAAACTGGTACTATCACATTGGGTGCTGGTTATTCTAAATCTGATGGTTTAATGGGTATCGTTGAATTTGGTGAAGATAATCTTCGCGGTACAGGCGATAAATTTAAAGTTCACTGGGAAATCGGTGGTAAGAAGAAATATAAAAACTACCAAATCTCTTACTTGAAACCATGGATCGACCACAGAGGCACTTCTCTTGGATTCTCCTTCTTCAACCGTGAAGATGAATACACTGACTACGATAGCGATGGTAGCGAAGTAGCAGAATACAACAAAAAATCCAAAGGCTTTAATATTTCCTTTGGTCGTCAAACAGGCGAATATACACGCGATTACTTAACACTCGAATCTCGTTCCGATAAATACAAATGGGATAATGACGATAGCTCCGGTTTCCGCTATGATGCTGGTGCTGGTGCAGGCCCTAATAATAGATGGAACAACGGTTCATATGATTTTGCTGGCATGGATTATGTAGGCAAAAACTTTGGTCGTATCAATTCCATTACATGGCAAAAGGTATATGACTCCCGCGATAACATCTATGAACCAACTCGTGGTCGTCGTATTTCCTACACTGCACAATGGGCTGGTCATGGCTTAGGCGGTGACTTTGATTTCTACAAGTTCACAGCTGAAATGCGTGCATACAAAAAAGTAGGCTCCAAAAATGTATTGGCCTTCCGTGCACGCGGTGGTTTCATCCAAGGCGATGCACCATATAGCCAGTTGTTCACATTAGGTGGCGCAGATACATTACGTGGTTATGAAGATGATCAATTCCGCGGTAAGAATATGTACAATGCGACATTGGAATTCCGGTTCCCTATCGTGAAAAAGGTAAGTGGCGTATTATTTACTGATATTGGTGATGCTTGGGATGCTCCTAATGTTCCTTGGTATAAAAATACTAAGAGCTTTAACTATGGCGTTGGTGCCGGTGTTCGTATCACTACACCAATCGGTCCTGTTAAACTCGACTATGGTATTGGCAAGGATAAGAAGAAATTCCACTTCAGCTTTGGTACACAATTCTAATATTGAGACGTATTATGGTGAAAGCACCTTCTTTGGAGGGGGCTTTCACCAATATCTCTATTATGGCACTCATAGTGCGTAGATTAACAGAAATGAGGAATGTTCATTATGATGAGAATGATGAATAACAAGAAGAATGTAAAAATATTCTCCATTGTTATTGCAGCGATTTTTATTATTGGTATTGGTGCATTAGCATATACACAAATGGCTACACCTGGTACTAGCTCTGCTAGTAATGTTGGTGTTATCGACATGAGCCGATTAGATAATCCTGAAAATCCTGTATATGTGAAAGCTGCTAAGGAATTTACCGATTATCGTAGCCAAGTAGCTGCGGATATGCAAGCGAAGGTTGATGCTGCGCAAGATGATGCAACAAAAGCAAAAATCAAACAAGAAGCACAAGCGAATGTAGAAAAGAAAATGGAAGAAATGAATAAGCAAATGGCAGATAAAACGATGGAAGTTGCCAAATCTGTTGGCGATGCTAAAGGTTTATCTGTAGTTCTTCCTAAAGATGCTGTTCTTTATGGTGGTGTAGATATTACAGACCAAGTACTTAAGAAACTCGCAGCTGATGCAAAATAATAACGATACGATAGTAATCGGATAAGGGTGAGCCGTATGAAGCTAAATAAACGGTATATAGGATTATTTCTGTTTTTAGCAGCTGCACTAATTGCGATGTATGGAGCCTATGGATTTATTACTAATCGACAATCTTCTACAGGACCATCTATTGGGGTAGTACAAATAGACGATGTACTAGAATTTAATCCTTCTTATGAAGATTATAAAAATGCAAAAACAGAGTTGGAACAGCTCAAATCACAATATGCCTTAGAACAAGAGGCGTTGAATACCAAGTCTGATCTGCAAAATGAACAGCTTAAATCCTTGTCTCTAGATACGACATTGTCGGATGCGTTAAATGTGGAATTACAAACGCGTATTACGACAAAGCAAAATCAACTTAATGCACAACTAGATGCGAAACGAGCTGAATTAGTAAAAAAATACATGGAAGAACTCAAGGTTGCTAACAAGGGGTATGACTTAGAGATTGTAAATCTACAGTTACAACTATATGCTTTTGATAGCCGTGTTTATATCGATGATGCACAGAAAGAAGCAGCGCAAGCAGAAAAAGCTGAATTAGAAAGCCGCCTTGAAAGCTTGCTAGCTAAACGTAAACCGTCCAATTTTGATATGGATTCTATACGAGCTAAAGTAGATGCAGAATTAAAACCTATCCGTGATGCAGGGGAACAAGAACTTAAACAATATGCCGAATCTCTACAAGCCGAACTTGCAAAAAAACGTGATACAATGATGCAAAATCAAGCAAAGGCTATTGTATCAACAAATAATTTGCCAGTCCCTCAAGAGTGGAATGATAGTTGGGCCAAAAAATTGTCGGATAAAGAGGCAGAGGTGAATGCACTTCATGAAGCAATTTTAGAAGATGTGCGCATGCGCGTTGCTATCATTGCTCAAGAACGTCATTTAGACCTTGTTTTGATAGATCATGGTGGAAATATTAAAGGGCTGGATATAACAGATGCTGTTAAGGCATCATATCGAGTTCAGTAAGGAGTATATGATGAATAAGAAAATGAAATCTTTAATTTTAGGTGCAACTATGATTATGGCATTGCCAATTATCGGTGGTTGCGGAAGCAATACTATTGGTTATGTAGATTCTCAAAAAGTTGTGACACAAACTGCTAAATCCATTGAAATCAATAAAGAAATCAATGCAAAAGGCAAAGAACTTCAAGCTAAGGTAGATGCTGCTGATGAAGCTTCTAAAGCACAAGTGATGACTGATGCAAAACAAGATTTTACAGCTTTCACAACTGCAAAAAATCAAGAGTTGAAACAATATATCGACCAACAAGTGAATGAATTGGCTAAAGAGAAAAAATTAGACGTAGTATTGCTTAAAGGTGCTGTTGTAGGCGGTGGCGTTGATGTAACAGATGACTTGATCAATAAAATGGGTAAGGCATCTGATGAAGATATTAAAGCTGCAGAAAATGAAGCTAACCAACAAGAAGCTCAACAAGCACAACAAGCTCAACAAGGTGAAGCACAAACCGCTCAATCTACGGAAGCAGGGGCTGCTCAATAGTTTAATTACACCGGGGGGATTTAATAGTGGAAAAGACCGTACTGGAGCTTGCTCAAATCATAGGTGGTAAGGTGATAGGTGACGAATCGCTAGTGATTACCGAAACACGAGGATTCGAACAAGCCGCACCACAAGCGATAACATTTGCTATTGGTGAATATGTGGAACATATTGGCTTGTGTAAGGCAGGCGCTGTTATTTTAGAACAAGAAGTACCTAGTGCACCAATGACACAAATCATTGTAGAGAATGCAAAGGCTGCATTTGCACAAGTATTACAATTATTCCATCCGCCTGTAGTGGTGCCTCGTGAGATTCATCCTACTGCAATTATTGGTGAGAATGTTACACTAGGCAATAATGTTGCCATTGGTGCGTATTGTGTTATCAATGATAATGCAGTAATTGGCGATAATGTAACTATTCGCCCATATGTATATATTGGTCACAATACTCGTGTTGGCAATGATTGTGATATATATGCAGGTGCCATTGTTCATGAAAACTGTATATTAGGGAACCGTGTAGTATTGCGTGCTAAAGCTGTAATTGGTGGTGAAGGATTTGGTTTTGCTACTGAAAATGGCGTTCATACACATATTCCACAAGTGGGCAATGTGATTTTAGAAGATGATGTAGAAATCGGATCCTGTACAACTATCGATAATGCTACGATGGGTTCTACATTAGTTAGAAAGGGTACAAAGATCGATAATCTAGTTCACTTGGGGCATAATGTTGAAATAGGGGAAAACTGCTTCCTCATTGCACAAGTAGGTATCGCGGGCAGTACAAAATGCGGTAATAATGTAATTTTTGCAGGACAAACCGGTTGTACTGGTCATATTACAATAGGGGATAATGCGAAATTTGCTGGTAAAACAGGTATTACAGGTAATGTGCCAGCAGATGCGGTTATGGCTGGTTACCCAATGCGTCCTCATAAGGAATGGTTAAAACTATCCGCTTATGAACATCGCTTACCAGAAATGGTGAAAACTGTAAAACAATTGCAGAAGGAAATCGATGCTTTGAAAGCGCAGCTTAAGGAGAGCTAATACGTTTATGTATAGGTTTATGAAGTTGTTTAGTGCATTTATTTGCATGTTGCCGCAAAGTTGGCAGTATGCAATAGGTACACTTCTTGGTGAAATTGCATGGCTTGCAGTACCACCTAAACGAAAGCGACTGGCAATCGGTCAGATTTTGTTTTGTAAAATTACTGATGACCCTGTTGAGGCAAAGCGTATAGCCAAGGCTAGTACAACGCGCTTTGGTCGCATGATCATCGATGTGTTGCGATATCCTGAAATTAAAGATGGTGCCTATAAGGACATGGTCAACTTTACGAATAAGGATATATTGGATGAAGCCTTAGCGGATGGTAAAGGGGCCATTTTGGCCGCCCTTCATAGCGGCAATTGGGAATTACTTGGTGGTGTTTTAGCATCCGAAGGGTATCCTCTTATTTCTGTAGCTTTAAAACAGAATGGGGATGCGGATAAATTCATCAATGAATATCGTGAGCTTATGCATCAACATGTTATGTATAAGACGAGTGTACGCGATATGGTGAAGGCCTTAAAAAGCGGTGCCTTTTTAGGATTGATTATGGATCAGGACCCAGGGGAAAATGGCGTATTGGTGCCATTCTTTGGGTATGAAACGTTAACCGCAGATGGTCCTGCCGTATTGGGACGCATGCAAGATGTACCTATTATTTTTGTGACCATGCACTATAGCCCTTACACAGGCAAGCATGAAATTGAAGTACATCCACCGTTATATGTAGAAAAAACGGATGATAAAAAGCGTGATGTAGCGATTACTACGATTAAACTCAATGAATTTATTGAAGATTACATTCGTCGCTATCCGGAAGATTGGTTCTGGTTACATAATCGTTGGAAATGGACACGTCGCTATTATAGTGGCAAAATAGAAACACCACCAGATGTATTTCATTAAAAAAAATATAAAAAGTATAATCGGCGTTGCAGATGTCTTTTAATAAAGGTCTGCAATGCCGATTTTTATGCTTACTTAAATGATAAATAGCCTTAAATTCTTGTAACAGCTATGCAAATAGGGTATAATACAGTATGGTGTATAGTAGACATGGAATTAGATTATGAAAGGACATTCTTATGAGTAAGCCACAACAAACAATTAAACAGGCTGTTTCATATAAGGGAATTGGCCTTCATAGCGGAGAACCTGTAACCATGGTTTTCAAGCCAGCACCTGAAAATACAGGAATTGTGTTTGTGCGCTCAGATATTGAAGGTAAACCTTCTGTAAGGGCACACATTGATAATGTGACGAACACTATGCGCGCTACTACATTGGAACATGGTGAAGCAAAGGTTTTCACTGTTGAGCACGTAATGGCTGCGTTCAGTGCTATGAATATTGACAACTGTTTTATTGAAATGGACTCTCCAGAACCACCTGTTGGCGATGGAAGCAGTGCCGTGTTTGTCGATTTAATTCTTCAAGCCGGCATTAAAGAACAACAAGCTGAACGACATGTATATAAGGTGACGCGTAGCCATACTATTTATGATGGAAATCGGTTTGTTATTATCGTACCTTACGATGGCTATCGCATTACATTTACATCGATTAATCCTCACCCGCTTCTAGGTACGCAACAATGTGATTTTAATGTAACACCTGAATATTTTAAAGAGCATATTGGACCGGCTAGAACAATTGGATTTGTAAAGGAATTGGAACAATTACAAGCAATGGGATTAGCTAAGGGTGGTAGTACAGAAAATGCTCTTGTTTATGATGATACGACCTGTTTGTCCGTACCACGCTTTGATGATGAATTAGTTCGTCATAAAGCCCTAGATGTAATGGGAGATTTATATTTGTTGGGACCTATTGAAGGTCATGTAATTGCGTTAAAATCGAGTCATGAATTAAATTCTCGTTTGGCTCATAGTATAATGGAAGAAATAAGGGAGACACAGCAATGATTCTTAATCACGAAGATATCTTAGAAATTTTACCACATCGTTACCCAATGTTATTGGTAGATCGCATTATTGAATTAGAACCTATGAAACGTGCTGTAGGAATCAAGAATGCTACGTTTAATGAATTATTCTTCCAAGGTCATTTTCCTGGAAATCCAGTTATGCCAGGCGTATTATTAACAGAAGCAATTGCTCAAGTTGGCGGTATTGCTTTGTTATATCCAGAAGAAAATCGTGGCTTAACACCGATGTTTACAGGCATTGATAAAGTACGTTTCCGTCATCCAGTAAAACCTGGTGATGTTGTACGTATGGAAGTAGATATTGTAAAGATAAAGGGCCGTATGGGCAAGGTTGAAGGTCGCGCATATGTAGGCGATAAACTTTGTGCTAGCGGTGAATACATGTTTGCCCTTGTATAATAGACTTAAGGAGTGATTGTAGTGATAGTTGTAGGCATGGAAAATGCGGAATCCAACATTCATAACACAGCCATTGTGCATCCGAATGCTAAACTGGGCAAAGATGTTGTTATTGGACCCGGCGCTGTCATTGGGGAAAATGTAGAAATAGGGGATGGCACTCAGATTGGTGCCCATGTAGTTATTGGTGGTTGGACAACCATTGGTAAACGTTGTGAAATTTATCCAGGCGCATCCATTGGCTTGGAACCGCAAGATTTAAAATTTAAAGGTGAGAAAAGTTATTGCTATATCGGTGATGAAACGGTAATTCGTGAGTACGTTACTATAAGTCGTGCTACTGGAGAAGGGGAAGAAACACGAGTAGGCAATAATTGTTTATTACAAGCATGCACGCATGTAGCTCATAACTGTATTGTAGGAAATAATGTTATTATGAGTAATTGCGCAGGCTTAGCTGGACACGCTATTGTTGAAGACCGTGTAGTTATAGGAGGCCTTGCAGGGGTGCACCAATTTGTAAAGATTGGTCGCAATGCTATGGTTGGCGGTATGGCTAAGGTTGTTCAAGACATTCCGCCGTATGTAATTGCAGATGGTCAACCGGCACGCGTTATCGGCTTGAATTCTGTAGGTCTGTCACGTGCAGGTATTTCGGAAGAAGTACGTCGTAGCTTGAAACAAGCATTCCGTATTATTTATCGTTCTGGTCTTAGCTTGTCTAAAGCGATTGAAGAAATGGAAATGCAACTTGATTCTTCCGTTGAAATTGAAAACTTATTGCGTTTCTTACGTAATGCTGATCGTGGTATCATGCGTACCCGTCGCGATTAATATGAAACTCTACATTATGTTTATATAATGTAGAGTTTTTTTGTGTTTATTTTATACTCTTTTTAGACGTATCTTTTTTGAGAAGAAATGTAGGGAAATACTGTGTATTTATAGATGGAAAGGCGTTGAAATTATAGTAAAATAGCGTGATTTATAGTACAATATAGTGTATATGAGTATGTCTTGAAATTATACTCGAAAATAAATGATTTGACGAAAAATTGTGGACCATTTAAGGCTTCACATAGGAGGTATAGTCGTGGCAAAGGTAGGTTTAATTGCAGGTATTGGCGTTTTACCTGTTGAGTTCATGCGGGCTGCTCATATGTTGGGGCATCAAGTAGTAGTCATCGGGGTCGTACCTGATACCGATCCTATATTAGAAAAAGAAGCAGATGCTTTTTACCATATCAGTGTGGCTAAGTTAGGTAAAATTTTTAAAACTTTGAAAAAAGAAGGTGTTACAGAACTTACCATGCTGGGGAAGGTAACAAAGGAGATTTTATATAAAGGTTTATCCTTCCCTGATTTAAAAACATTAGGTGTACTTAAACGCCTGAAGAATCGTAAAGATGATACAATTATGCTTGCTATTGTTGACGAAATCGAACGAGAAGGCTTTTCTGTTCTAGATCAAACTGTGTATTTAAAACCGTTCATGCCCAAGGTTGGGGTGTTGACGAAACAACAACCAACTGAAGAACAATGGCAGGATATATGCTTTGGCTTTGAATTGGCTAAACAAATGGGTCGACTTGATATTGGTCAAACCGTAGTTGTTAAACACAAAGCAGCAATGGCGATTGAAGCGATTGAAGGCACTGATAAGTGTATTTTACGCGGTGGAGAGCTTGGTAGAGGTGAATCGGTAGTCGTTAAGACCGAAAAACCAAATCAAGATGTTCGTTTCGATGTGCCTGCCGTAGGTATTAAAACACTAATGTCCATGATTGATAGTGGATGTAATGTACTAGCCGTAGAAGCGGAAAAGACGATATTTGTACAACAAGAGGATGTACTCGATATGGCTAATCGCCATAATATTATTATTTGTGCTGTAGATCAAGCATTTGTAGATGCTAGAAAGGAACTCTAATGAAAATTATGTTTTCTGCTGGCGAAGCGTCTGGTGATACACATGGCGCTAGCGTGGCCAAAGCGCTTTCACAAATAGATTCCAATATTGACATGTTTGGTATGGGTGGCACCTTGATGGAACAAGCTGGCGTCCGTATCGTATATGACATCAAAAATCTCGGCGTTATTGGCATCGTAGAAATCATAAAATCATTGCCAAAGTTCTTTAAATTACGCACCTATTTAAAACGGGTTATGTTGAAAGAAAAACCTGATGTGCTCGTATGTATAGATTATCCGGGGTTTAACATGAAATTGGCGGAAGTCGCACATGAGTTAGGAATCCCTGTATTGTACTATATAGCGCCTACGATCTGGGCATGGCATAGTAGTCGTGGTAAGACAATAAAGAAATTTGTTACAAAGGTGGCCTCTATTTTTCCGTTTGAAGCGGAGGCGTATCGCAAGTTTAATTGTGATGTAGAATTTGTAGGCCATCCATTAGTAGATATTGTGCATCCATCCATGACCAAGGATGATGCTATGGATTACTTCGGGGCTAGACCAGAAGCAAAACGCGTTCTATTGATGCCGGGAAGTCGGAAACAAGAGGTATTATCTCTGTTGGATGTGATGCTTGAAACAGGGGAACGATTGCTACAATCTCATGAGGATGTGCAGTTCTTCTTGCCTCGTGCACATACGATTGATCGCAGTGAATTAGAGGCTTTCATAGAGGAACGAAATGTTCCTGTAACGATTACAGAGGACCACACCTATGATTTGATGCGAATCTGTGACGTATGTCTCGCCGCATCAGGCACCGCTACATTGGAAACAGCGATGATGGAGCTACCTACGGTGCTATTATATAAGGTATCACCGATTACATATGGTATTGGTAAAATGGTTGTAAACCTTACGCATGTAGGTTTACCTAACATTGTGGCCGGTAAGGAGGTCATCCCTGAATTACTTCAAGGTGATGTCTCTGTAGATGCTATTGTGGATACGGTGTTGCCGTTATTAGATGATTTACAAGTTAATCAACATATGCGCTCTGAATTGCGTGGCGTCAAAGAAAAACTAGGTGAGTCAGGTGCGGTTAATCGCGTGGCTCAATTGATTTATGACCTAGGTAAGGAGAAAACTAATGAATAGTTACTCACGTTTATTGTATTTTGTGAGACCCTATTATAAACGGATGATATTTGCTGTATTTTGCATGATTGTAGCGGCTGCAGCATATTTAGTAGTACCATGGCTTATCAAAAACGTCGTAGACCAAGTATTACAAGACAAAAATATGTTTATGCTCAATCTCATCGTTGGGGCCATCATTCTAATATTTTTAATTCGTGGCTTTGCCACATATGGACAAACCTATAATATGTCCTATATAGGACAACGCGTTATCATCGACGTGCGTGAAGCAATTTTTAAGCATTTACAACGCTTGTCGTTGTCCTATTTTGATCGCCGTAAAACGGGCGTCATTATGAGTAATCTTACAAATGACGTATCTGCTCTTCAATCAGCTGTAGTAGATAATCTTATATCTCTTATTACAGAGTCCGTTACTCTAATTGGTTCCTTGGTTTCCATGCTACTCATCGATTGGAAATTAACGCTTGTTACATTTATAACAGTGCCGATGGTATTGATCATCATCAATGTATTTGGCAAAAAATTACGTTTAGCTGGTCACGATGTGCAAGGGCGCATTGCAGATATTACGGCTCTCTTGCAAGAGGTAATTTCCGCTATTCGCGTAGTAAAATCTTTTGCTCGTGAAGGATTCGAAGTTAAACGTTTTGAAGTGGAAAATCAAAATAACTTTAATGCTGTTATCAAAGCAACGAAATTGACAAGCTTGTTAAGCCCAATGGTTGAATTTTCTGCAGCCATTGCTGTAGCTGTTATCCTCTGGTACGGTGGTTATTCCGTTGTTACCGGTACAATTACAGCGGGCTCCTTGATTGCATTCTTGATTTACGCCATCAACCTATCCAATCCTGTTAAACGATTGAGCCAAGTATATGGTAATATCCAAAAGGCTTTAGCTGCTGCAGATCGTGTCTTTGATATTTTAGACACAAAAGCGGATGTAGTGGAAAAAGAAAACGCTATTGATTTGCCAGATATTAAAGGGGATGTAGATTTTAATCACGTTAGCTTCTCTTATGATGGTGAAAAAATGGCTCTATCCGATTTTAACTTGTCTGTTAAGGCTGGTGAAAGCGTGGCTTTGGTCGGCCCATCTGGTGCAGGTAAGACGACATTAGCCAATCTATTACCGCGATTCTATGATGTAACAAGTGGTTCTATTACGATTGATGGTACAGATATAAGAGACGTTACCTTTAAATCTTTGCGCAATCAAATTGGTTTAGTTCCACAAGAAACAGTTCTGTTTAATGCTTCCATAAAAGAGAATATTTTGTATGGCCGTTTAGATGCTAGTGATGAAGAAATATATGAAGCTGCTAAAGCGGCGAATGTATTAGAGTTTGTGGATAAGATGCCTGACGGCCTCGATACCATGGTAGGTGAGCGGGGTAGTTCCTTATCTGGTGGTCAACGTCAACGCGTTGCTATTGCTCGGGCCATCTTAAAAGATCCTAAAATCTTAATACTCGATGAAGCTACGTCTGCTCTTGATACGGAAAGTGAAAAGCTTGTACAAGAGGCATTAGACCGCTTAATGGAAGGCCGTACAGCCTTTGTCATTGCCCATCGTTTGAGCACTGTACAAAATGCACATCAAATCGTTGTATTAAATCAAGGTAAATTGGTAGAGAAGGGAACTCACCAAGAATTATTGGCCTTGGAGAATGGTTTATATAACCATCTTTATTCTGTTCAGTTCTCTAATAAAGGATAAACATGTACTGGATATATAATGTATTGCTCATATTTTACTGGATTGGCCTTATACCAGTCATCCTATATCGTCTTGCCTTTGAAGATGGTTTTTATGAGCGTATAAAACAAAGTGCAGGATATATGCCTGCTACACTATTAAAAAAAATAGAAGGGCGACGTGCCATCTGGATTCACGCTGCATCTGTTGGGGAGATTGTTGCAACGAGTCCTCTTGTAAAAGAGATTAAACGAGAGTTTCCAGAGGCTGTAGTGGTTGTGTCTGTTGTTACAGCTACAGGGCATGCGATGGCGCATAGAATTATTCCAGAAGCGGAAGGTATTATTTTCTTCCCTTTAGATTTGCCATATTTAACACGTAAAATTCTGCATATCATTAAACCGATTACTATTTTATTAGTGGAAACAGAGATTTGGCCAAATTTCTTGCGTATCGCCGAGTCTGAAAAGATTCCTGTTATGATGGTCAATGGACGGATTTCTGATCGCAGTATGAAACGCTATCGCTATATTAGTGCTTTCACGCGAGAAATGTTGAGCTCTATCGAACGATTCTGCATGCAATCAAATTTTGATGCAGAATATATTGCACAGCTTGGTGCAAACCCTGATGAAATTACTGTTACTGGCAATATGAAATATGATCAGACCTATGCAACGGTATCAGAAGAGGAAAAGCAAGCCTTGTTAGACGAATTTGGATTTGGTCATAATCATCCTATCATTGTTGCAGGTAGTACGCATAAGGGGGAAGATGAAGCCGTATTTGAATCCTTTAAACAAGTATTGTTAGACTATCCTAATGCAAGATTGCTCATTGCACCGCGTGAAATTTATAGAGGTCATGATGTACAATCCTTGGCGAAACGCTATGGTTTAGAGGCAATTTGTCGCAGTGATATGACGGAACCGGTACATAAGGAAATCCCTGTAGTTGTGCTTGATACTATCGGTGAGCTCGGTCGTTTATACAGCCTAGGCGATATCATATTTGTCGGTGGTTCTCTTGTGAAAACGGGTGGTCATAATATTCTTGAACCTGCCGCACACGGTAAACCTATTATCGTTGGTCCTCATATGTTCAATTTCAAAGAGATTTTTAATCTTTTATATTCTAGACATGCCTGTGAACAGGTTAAGAATCAAAAAGATTTAACAAAGATGATTTTACATTTATGCAAACATCCTGAAATATCAGCAGAAATGGGACAAAATTGCTTAGATATAATCAGTGAAAACCGTGGTGCAACGAGACGTAATACGCAAGAGTTACGTCAACTATTTGAATCACATCATATTATTCCTTAAGAACAGTTTGCGAAATCGACACGGAAGGAGGTGCCTACTATGAATGGTGAAGATATATTTAAGAGTATTGTAAGTGGTGAAGATCAATCTATCCTAGGTGATGTAGCACGGGCCGGGTTATCACTTCTTAGTAAGGGCTATAAAAAGGCTGTTACTATGCGCAATGCAAAGTTCGATGCTAATAAAGGCATTGTTAAAGTATCCGTACCTGTCATTAGCGTAGGCAATATAACGGCTGGTGGAACTGGTAAGACTCCTATGGTTAGACTCATCTGTGATATTTTAGGGCAAAAAGGCTTTCATCCAACTGTATTGAGTCGTGGATATAGAGCTAAAGATAATAGCCAAAATACCATAATCTCTAAGCATGGTACTATATTAGTGGAACCAGAGGAAAGCGGAGATGAAGCTTGGTTATTGGCGAAGGTATTACCTAAGTCTAGTGTGATTATTGGACGTGACCGAATAGAATCGGCACGCATCGCCGTTGATGAATTGGGGGCCGATTATCTTGTTATGGATGATGGGTTCCAACATCGGGCTTTGCATCGAGATAAGGATATCGTCTTAATTGATGCATCTAATCCATTTGGTTATGAGCATGTACTACCAAGAGGATTGTTACGGGAACCTATTGAAGGTTTAGCTAGAGCGAGTATCATCGTTCTTACAAAGGTTGATCAAGTGGATCCAGGACTAGTTTCGGCCCTTAGAAAACGGCTAACCCGGATGGTACCTCAAAAGCCTGTATTTGAAACGATTCATAAACCTCGAGCAGTATATACGCTTGAAAAATGGGCTAATGGCGATGAAGGCAGTCCTGTTGGAATAAATCGCGATATACCTGTCATGGCTGTAAGTGGTATTGGCAATCCCCGATCTTTTACAAAAACATTAGAAGGTTGTGGTTATGATGTTGTGCATACGCTGGGGTTTGGTGATCATCATGATTTCTCAGATGACGATATTATAGAAATATGGAAACAGGCATTTGCTCATCAAGCCAAGGCGATTATGATAACCGAAAAAGATGCGGTTAAACTCAGTCAATTGCATACAATCGAAGACTTGAAAATACCGATTTTAGTGCTTTCTATAGGCATTGAATTCCTTTCTGGAAAACAAGAATTCATAGAAAATTTAGAGATTTAGTGTATAATAATAAGATACGCAAATAAAAGAAATGGGGTTTTATTGTGAATATTGGATGTGTTATTCCTGCTCGATTTGGTTCTACGAGATTGCCTGGTAAACCATTGGCGGATATTGCTGGTAAGCCTATGATTCAACGCGTTTATGAACGCGTAACAAATGCAAATAAACCGAAGGTATTCATCGTGGCTACCGATGATCAACGTGTGTTTGATGCGGTTCAATCATTTGGTGGTACAGTGGTGATGACCGATGCTAATCATCCTACAGGCACCGACCGGTTGGCTGAAGTAGCACAACAATATACCGATCTCGATGTAATCATTAATGTACAGGGTGATGAACCTATGATTGATGCCCATTTAATCGATCAATTGGCAGAGCTTTTTGAAGTGGATAATCAACTTCAAATGGCTACAGTAGCAACCCCTTTACTAGAAGATGAGTATGATGAGCCTTCTGCAGTGAAGGTAATCTTGAATAAACGAAATGATGCGATGTATTTTTCACGCTCTCTAATTCCATATCCACGTCATGATTTTGTAAATAAACCATTAAAGCATATTGGTATTTATGCATATCGTCGTCAGTTTTTGTTAGACTATGCAAAAATGGAGCCAACTGCAGCGGAACAAACAGAATCACTGGAACAATTGAGAGCATTAGAAAATGGATTTTCCATTCGCGTTATTACTACAGATAAACGATTTGTTGGTGTTGATACACCAGAAGACTTAGCTCGTGTAAATGAAATATTCGAGCAAGAGGAGAAATAAATGAAAACGGTAAATGTTGGTAATATGACAATAGGTGGCGGTAAGGGTTTATTCGTATTAGCGGGCCCTTGTGTAATCGAAGATTATGACCGCACATTAGCAATCGGTAAAGAGGCTAAGGCTATATGTGAACGCCTCGGTATTCCTTATGTATTTAAGGCTTCCTTTGATAAAGCTAATCGCTCTAGCTTTAACTCATTTCGTGGTCCAGGCCTCGAAGAAGGCTTGAAGATATTAGCGTCTATCAAAAAAGAATTGAATGTACCAGTTGTTAGCGACATTCATTCCATTGAACAAATAGAACCTGCTGCGGAAGTATTGGATATTCTTCAAATTCCAGCATTCTTGTGCCGTCAAACAGATTTAGTATATGGCGCTGCTAAAACAGGAAAATGTGTAAATGTAAAAAAAGGTCAATTTATGGCGCCAAAGGATATGGAAAATGTCCTTAATAAGATGAAGGAATCAGGCAATGAAAACCTCATGCTTACAGAACGGGGCTTTAGCTTTGGCTATAACAATCTCGTTGTAGATATGAGATCATTCCCTATTATGCGTTCCTTTGATTACCCAGTGATTTTTGATGCCACTCATAGTGTGCAATTACCAGGTGGGGCTGGTACAAAATCCAGTGGTAATCGTGAATTCGTACCTAATTTGGCACGCGCTGCTGTTGCTAGTGGTGTAGATGGATTATTCTTTGAAGTACACGATAATCCTGAAGAAGCGCTTTCTGATGGTCCAAATATGGTGTATTTAAATCAATTTGAAGACTTATTAAAAGACTTAATAGCTATTGATAAAATCGTTAAACGATAAGGGGCGATAGTATTGGATATTTTAGAACAGGCAGCTCAAGTGCTCCATGAAGAAGCACAAGCGATAGAACAGTTAATAACAACATTAGATCAAAGTTTTGTAAATGCGGTTAACATGATTCTTGCATGTAAAGGTCGTGTTGTATGTACTGGTATGGGTAAATCTGGTCATATTGGACGCAAGATTGCTGCTACATTGGCCAGTACAGGTACGCCGGCATTGTTTATGCACCCTGGGGAAGGTGTTCATGGCGATCTAGGTATGATTACTGAAGACGATGTGGTACTTGCCTTTTCTAATAGTGGGGAAACAGGTGAAATCATTAGTATTTTGCCTTCATTGCGACGCATAGGTGCTAAATTGATCTGCGTTGTAGGGAAACCCGAATCTACATTGGCTAAAAATTCCGATGTAGTATTATTGGCGCAAGTTGAACGCGAAGCGTGTCCTCTTGGATTGGCGCCTACTACGAGTACAACAGTGGCATTGGCCTTGGGTGATGCCTTGGCTGTATGCCTATTAGAACGCCATCATTTTACGCCGGAAAACTTTGCCGTTTTCCATCCAGGTGGCTCTCTCGGTAGACGTCTATTGTTGACGGTTGAAAATATTATGCACGGTGGTGACGATAATCCGGTTGTGCATAAAGGAGCAACCGTACGGGATGCACTTTTTGTGATGACAGAAAAGGGGCTTGGTGCTACTAGTGTTATCGATGAAGAAGGTCATTTGATTGGTCTCGTAACAGATGGTGATGTACGCCGCGGTCTCGATTCAGGGAGCAATTTCTTGGAATGGCCTGTGGAAGATATGATGACCAACATGCCACGCACCATTACAAAAGATAAATTGGCGGCTGAAGCATTACATATAATGGAAAAAAATCAACCACGTCCTATTACGGTATTACCTGTAGTAGATGAAGAAGGTCATGCGATGGGCATCGTTCACATTACGGATTTACTTCGTCGAGGCATTGTGTAATGAATATTAAGTGGATTATTCTCGATGTAGATGGTGTATTAACCGATGGTAAACTCATCTATACATCGGATGGTCAAGAGATAAAAGAGTTCTCCGCTCGGGATGGCTTAGGCCTAACGGCTGCTCGTAAGGCCGGACTTTCTCTTGGTATTATCACAGCCCGTACGTCACCTATGGTGGAACGGCGTGCTAAAGAATTGAAATTTGATGCTCTTTTAATGGGGTATGCTAATAAGACAGCAGCTCTTCATTCTCTTTGTGAAAGTCATCATATCGAGTTGAGTCAGATAGCCTATATGGGTGATGATTTAAATGACTTAGGGGCTTTATCTCTCGTGGGGTTGCCGATGGCACCTCAAAATGCGGCGGTTGAAGTTAAAGGTATAGCTAAATTTGTGTCAGACCATAATGGTGGTTCTGGTGCCGTGAGAGATGCTGTTGAATATATTTTGAAAGCTCAAAATTTGTGGGATTCAGTTGTACAAGACTATGCTATGGAGGCTCATAGCCATGGGCAATAAAGGAGGTGAGCAGAATGAATAATGAATGGCAATACCACGTAGTAAAGGGTATTAGTTGGCTAGTATGTCGACTGCCGTATAAGCTCATTTTGCTCATTGGTGCCGGATTAGGACCGCTGTATGGCGTCATTGCAAAAAAGCAAAAGCTAAGAGGCATCAAAAATATAAAAATTGGTATGAATATGAATGATGAACAGGCTGAAGCTTTAATCGAAAAGTTATTCAAAAACCTCGGCCGTAGTGTCATGGAAATTCTATATATGCCGAACTTAACTAAGAAATTTATTGATGAGCATATTGAAATGCGCGGTGTAGAGTATTTGGATAATGCCATTAAAGAAGATAAAGGCGTTATTGTTCTTACGGGCCACGTAGGAAACTGGGAATGGATGGGGGCAGCATTAGCTGCACATGGGTATCCATCTACAACCATTGTTAAGAAACAACCTAATGCGCAATTTACGCGCTTTATGAATGAATATCGCGAAATGGTGGGCCTCGATGTGTTTGCCAGCGGTGGTAATGAAATCGTTTCTGCAGCTAAAGCGTTGAAAAAGAAGAAACTATTGGGATTTTTAGCGGATCAAGATGGATATATTCATGGCTTACCAGTTCCATTTTTAGGTCAGCCATCGTCTGCCGTTGTAGGACCGGCTACATTTGCGAAAAAATTTGATTCTCCTGTAGTTCCTATATTCGCATCTAGAAAACCTGAAGGCGGACATATTGTTCATATCTTGCCACCATTACATTACAATAATAGTGGCGATGATGATGTAGATATGTATACGTTGACAGAAGAGTGTGTACGTGTAACAGAAGACTTTATTCGTGAGCATCCAGATGAGTGGATTTGGTTCCAACATCGGTGGATGACTAAGATGAGCGAAATTGTTGATTATGATAAGAAACTAGAGATTCGGGAGAGAGCACATGAAAAACAATAAAAAATTAATCGCTATTGTCGTGGCTATCGTCATTGCTCTAGTTGGTCTAATCGCGTTTATTTTGCATGACTCTGGAGATTCTTCTTCTAAAGGGGCTAATAATGGACAACTGGTGAATTTCCAAGGGGCTGAGCTCCAAGAAGAGAAAGATGGTAAGTTGGTATGGGCCCTATCAGCAGAGAAAATTGAGTATGACCCACGTTCAAAATCGATTGTACTCACTAATTTGAAGGGCCTTTTCTATCAAGATGATGTGACAACTACGATTACGGCACCTCATGCTGTATTGTCTGGCGATCATAGTTCCCTTGATATTGATGGTGGTGTAACAGCTACCAATACGGAAGGGGCTAATTTTAAGACCGATGCATTACATTTTGATAACAAAACTAAAATGCTTACATCAAAAACGGCTTTCACTTATGATTCAAAAGATATTACCTTAACTGGTGATAAGTTAGAAGGTAATATGTCGTTGAAACAAATCAAAGCGATTGGTCATGCTAAATTGACGAAAAAGTAAAGTTGAGGAATTGCGATGAATAAGAAAAAATATATGGGATTAGCTGTAATCTCAGCAATGATGATGCTATCTGTTACCGCTTGGGCTGCCAATGAAGGCCCGTTGACCATTAGTGCGGATACATTATCCTATGATGGTAATACAGGTCGTGCAGAGGCATCTGGTAATGTAGTAATTACACAACAAGATAAAACGATGACTGGTGCGAACGGATGGTACAATACTAAAACTCGTGAAGCATCCCTAGAAGGTGGCGTTTCCATGATTGGTGATAATATGTCCATGTCCGCACAATCTGTACATAGTGTAAATGATAACCAGTTCAGTGCAGAAGGGGATGTTCATTTGCAACGGGATGATCGCCAAATCTTTGGTGACTCTGTTGAGTACAACTCTGATACTGAATATGGTAAGGTAGTGGGAAATGCTAAATTAATTGCAGAAGGCACTACATTGACAGGTAACCAAGTAGAAGGTTGGTTGAAAGAAATTCGCGCCGTTGCACAAGGTGGTGTAACATTTAATAATCCAGATAAAAATGTATCTGGTTCGGCAGATCGTGCTACCTATACGCAAACGCCAAATCAAAATGATGGGGTTGTATTGCTTACTGGCTCAGCACATGCAGTACAAAATGGCAATGTATTGAATGCGCCTGAGTTAAAATTGTACTTGAAGGATAACTCTGCGGAAACATTAGGCGGACGTAGTACATTAGTTATCACACCGAACTAGTAAGGATTAATGTATGTATATAGAAACTAAGAACCTAGTCAAAACATTTAATGGTCGTAATGTAGTAGATGGTGTAAGTCTTCACGTTGAAAAAGGGCAAGTCGTCGGCCTTTTGGGTCCTAATGGGGCGGGCAAGACTACGTCGTTCTATATGATTGTAGGCATTGAAAAACCGACGAGCGGTATTATTACAGTTGATGGTAAGGACATTACGATGTTGCCCATGTATAAAAGGGCAGCAGAAGGCATCGGTTATTTACCACAAGAAGCATCGATTTTTCGCTCTATGACTGTAGAAGAAAATATTCGTGCCATGTTGGAAACGACAAATAAAAAACGTGATGAAATAGATCAGATTGTAAACTCGCTTATAGAAGAATTTAATATTGGTCATGTTCGCGAACGTAAAGGGATGCAATTATCCGGTGGTGAACGTCGACGTGTAGAAATAGCTCGCTGCTTGGCACTAGAACCAAATTTTATTTTGCTAGATGAGCCATTTGCCGGTGTAGACCCTATTGCGGTTGCAGATATTCAACAAATCATCTTGCAGGTTAAAAATAGAGGCATTGGCATACTCATTACAGACCATAATGTTCGAGAAACATTGGGAATTGTTGATAAGGCCTATATATTGAGCACTGGTAAAATCCTCTTGGAAGGTACGCCAGATGAGATTGCTAATAATCCGATTGCTCGCGAACATTATTTGGGCAATAATTTTAAATTGTAGGAGGGACCATGCGCTTATTAGATAAATATATTTTAAAAGCCTTTGTAGGTCCATTCCTATTTGGGGTATTTGCCTTTACGAGTATTTTTGTAGGCACCGGCACACTGTTTCGCATTGCTCAGTATATAACGGAATATGGGGCCCCTTTATTGCTTGTTATGAAAGCCTTCTTTTTGGCTATGCCAAGTATCATTTTGTTGACATTTCCTATGTCTGTTTTGCTTGGCTCATTGATGGCTTTCAGTAGACTTAGTAGTACTAGTGAAATTGTAGTTATGCGAGCTGGTGGGCTTAGCTTTTTACGGTTAGCTATGCCTGTATATATTTTGGCTCTAGTTATTTCCATTGGCGCTGTTGCGTTCAATGAATTCGTAGTGCCTCGTACAAACAATATGTACCAAACTATCGTGCGCGAAGAGATTATGAAAAATGCATCACCTCAAACGCAAAACCATATCGTTTTGAAATCTATGAATGGTGATAATCTTAGTACCTTGATGTATGCAAAACACTATGATAGTGAAAGTAAAAAACTAAGCATGATTACGGTGCAACAATTCAATGATAAGGGTGAACTTCAACAGGTAGAAAATGCGGAAAATGCTGAATGGAACGGTCAAGTATGGGTCATGCATAGCGGTATAATCTATGACGTATCTGCCGGTGAAGGTGTAGAACGGACAATGAAGTTTAAAGAACAAGTATTGCCAATTAAATCTACGCCAAATGAAGTCCAACAGGACCAACGTAAACCTGAAGAATTAACAATCAAAGAATTACGTCATCAAATTAAAGCTTATAAAGCGGCTTATACGAATTCCAATAAATTAGAAATGGAAATGTATCAACGCTTTACCATTCCGTTGGCTAGTTTTGTGTTTGCTTTAGTAGGTGCACCATTGGGCTTGCAAAAGCAACGGTCCAGTTCATCTATCGGATTTGGTATTAGTATTTTAATCATCTTCATCTACTACGGTGTAATGACCTTTGCTGGTGCTCTTGGTAAGGGTGGTGCATTACCAACGTGGATGGCTGCTATGATTCCAGATACATTAGGTATCATTGCAGGGCTATATTTAAACTGGCGCGTATCGCGTTAGTATATCCATTTGTTAACATTAATTTAGTCTGAAAGGAGGGACATCATGCTCGTAGGTTTGAAAATTCTTATTATTATCGCTATTATGGGCGGGCTCATTGCCTATATGGGCGATAAATTAGGGACAAAAGTCGGTAAGCGTAGAATGTCCCTCTTCGGATTGCGTCCTAAACATACGTCGATTATCGTAACGATTGTAACAGGATTGCTCGTTGCAGCAGCCACAGTTGGGGTACTTACCATCACATCCCAAAGTGTACGAACTGCACTGTTTGGTATGGATCAATTGCGAGCTGATATGAATCAGTTAACAGCAGAGGTAACTGCTAAAAATGCTGAATTAAAACGAGGCCAAGAACTTTTGGAAGCCAATAAGAAGGAATTAGTGGATCGTATGGCTGAGATTGAAACCATTCGTAAAGAGGTTGAGCAAAGCCGTCAAGAATTAGCGGATGCAGAGGCTGCTAAGGTTGCTACCGAAGCGGAATTATCTGCATTGCAGGCATCCTATGATGAGGCTTCAAAAAAATTGGCAGCTTTGGAAGCCACTCGAGCTAGCATGGAAAAACATATTGCGGACTTACAGAAAACACAAGAAGAGTTAAAAACGGGTATCATCCATCTTCGGGAAGGTACGATTTTATTCCAAGTTGACCAACTATTAGCACAAGCGGTAGTGCGCAATGGTTTATCTCATAATGAAGCCCGTGATGCGGTTAATAGTATTGTAGAAGATACAAATAAGCTCGTACTTCGTCGGTTAGGCGTTGAAGATAATGGTGAATCCGTTGTGTATGTAGATCGTCAAAATATGGAGGTTGCTATCTCCAAGGTAGAAGAGTCTAAAACACCTATGGTTATCCAAGTGGTGGCCGCAGGTAATATCATTGCAGGTGAACCTGCAGTAGCGACGATTCAGGTATATCCACAACAATTTATCTATAAATCGGGCGATGTCATTTCTACAGCGGTTATTGATGGCGGTAGTAATGCTCAAGTTAATATGCTTCGTTTCTTAAAACAAGTAAATGAAGAGGCTAAATCTAAAGGCGTTATACCAGATTCCTTATCCGGTGATATTGGTACTATACCTGGTGATGAATTGTTTTCTGCGATTCGCCGTATTGGCATGTTACATGGTAAGGTATATGTAGAGGCCTATGCCGATGGTGATACATACTCATCTGGCCCTGTACATATAAAATTACGGATTACACAGATGACAGATACAGGTAAACTTATTAAGACAAATTAGTTTCTATATGAAGGGCCTATGTATTAAGATTTAATACATAGGTCTTTTATTTTGTGATAAAATATAACTATTGTATTGAGGAATGAGGAAAACAGTATGAACAATATATCGTATATAGCCGCTGTTGATCCAGGGAATGAAAAAACAGGCGTTGCTATACTTTCACAAGCAGGCGAGTTAATATATCGCACTATTGTAGAAACTAAAACATTTAATAGCTCTTTTGAACGTGTATTAAGTACGTATCATGGTATTGTGCATATCGTATGTGGCAATGGCACAAATCATAAGCATTTGTATCCATCTATACAACAAATTGGGCGTAATCACAAGATTACTACAAGCTTGATTGATGAATCACATAGTACAGAAGAGGCTCGAAAATTATATTGGCAATATAATCCACCTACCGGTTGGCGCAGATTCGTACCTAAAGGTATGCAATTTCCGCCTGAACCAGTAGATGATTTAACGGCCTATGTTATTGGTAAGCGATATACTAAGCAGTTGAAGGCAGAAACTACGATTGAAAATTCAAATAGTGAGGTCTCGGGAGAGGAATTAGAAGCTAGACGTTTAGCAGCAATTAAAAAATTATATAATGAAGGAGATACGCATGAGTAATGTTGTAAAAAAGATACATTGGTCTAGCATACTACTGAGATGTATTTGGATGATTATAGGTGCACTCATTTATACTGTTGGATTGGACCTATTTTTAGTACCAAATAATATTATCGATGGAGGCGTCGTTGGTATATCACTTATGGCGGCTGAACTTACAGGCATATCGTTTAGTATATTTGTGGTATTGATCAATATACCGTTTTTGTATATTGGTTACCGCATTAATGGTAAGGTATTCACCATATCTACATTGTTTTCCATCGTTTGGATGGCCATATTTTCATCCTTTGCCCATGAATTTACTCCGATTACGACAAATCCGTTTCTAGGTGCTATTTTCGGCGGTATCATACTCGGTATCGGCGTAGGCCTAATCATCCGTAATGGGGGCTGTCTAGACGGTTCTGAAATCGTCGCCATTATCTTTGATAAACGAACCACATTCTCTGTGGGTGAAATCGTAATGGCCATGAACTTAGTTATCCTAGGTGCTGCAGGATTTGTATATAGTTGGGATAGTGCCATGTATTCCTTAGTGGCCTATTTTATCGCCTATAAAATGATTGATATTACGATTACAGGCCTTGAAGAATCTAAGGGGGTTATGATTATTACGGATGCTGAAAATTCTGAGAAAATTGCAGATACATTAAATGCAAATCTTAATAGAGGCGTTACCATATTGTATGGTGAAGGTGGTTATTTAAAAACACCTAAGCATGCACTCTATTCTGTGGTAACAAGACTAGAGATTACGCGTTTAAAAGATGCGGTATATGAAGTAGATCCATCGGCGTTTATCACAATTCAAGATGTACACGATGTATTCGGTGGACGTTTTACCAAGGGTGGTCATTAAGGGGGCTCTAATGAATAATAAATTTGTAAAAGAAACATTAGATTGGATATATGCCATAGTATTAGCACTAGTTATTGCTATGGTCATTCATATTTTTATCGTACAACCAACGCGCGTATCCGGTGAATCCATGGAGGATACATTACACAACGGCCAATATTTAATCGTCACCAAGTGGCAACATATTATGCGCGATGTACCTGATTATGGTCAAATTGTTATTATTGATAGCCGTGTGAACCGTGAACGTACATGGACCGATGATGTGAAAGAACCATTGATGAACTATGTAAGCGTTATCGATAAATCGGCTCAAACAAATGATGTGTGGGTAAAACGCGTTATCGGTAGACCTGGTGACACATTAGAGTTTAAAGATGGTCACGTTTGGCGTAATGGCGAAGAGCTTCAAGAACCTTATACAAAGGATCCTACAATGAACTATAGCCGTTCTACACCTGTTGTAGTACCTGAAGGTCATGTATTTGTAATGGGGGATAATCGAAATCATTCTAGTGATAGTCGATTCATAGGACCAGTACCCGTAGATCATGTGCTAGGTTTTGTAGAATATGCTCTATAATAGATAATAGAATATATCTAAGGTCTTAAGTATTACAGCTCAATACTATAATGCTTAATATGAGAACGTATATTACCAAATTGTAATGTACGTTCTTTTTTATATGTTAGATAAAGTATTATATTGCTTGCAATCTATCCCTTTTATACATATAACAATGAATGATTTATAGAGAGGTTTAGATGATGAATAAGAAAAACTCCTGGCGTGTAGCTCTTGATTACTACAACCAAGAAAAGAATGCCCCTGTATTTAAGATACAAAAATATGAAGGTAATGACTTATATGGCAAATCTCGCCATGAAGGCTATAAAGCATGGCAGCTTAGTGCGTCTTATGCACCTGAGAAAAATGTAGGCATTACAACATTTTATGGATTCCATGCAAAAACACAAGAAGGCCATAAGGTAAATGATTACTATCGTGCAGACTTGTTATTTAAATTCTAATTAATACCTATGAAATAAGATCTATCAGAGATGATAGGTCTTATTTTTTATTTTAACTAATTAATTAAAAGTATATTTATTAGTTATATATATTAATTGGGATAGTATAATAGTTTAAAATACATTGTTTTATACGCAAATAAAATGAAATTTTACAAAATTTAATTTTGATAAATATAGATAAATACTGCTTTTATTGTGCAAAATTATTTCATGAAAGAAATTTCATCATATTTAATTGCATAAAATGCTTTACAAATTTGTTGACCGGATGTATATTGACATCACAGAAAGACAACATACCAAGTTGTGGGATATACAAGAACAGAAGAAGAGGAAACGTGGATACTCATCAGGATGTTCTTATATAGATCATAACTAGATGTACAGTCTTCTGATAATATATATTTTTTTCTAAATTTGTTAGTCAAAAAGACTATATCAGAAAGAAGGAATCTATTATGAAAAAACAATTCGCAGCAGTATTTGCAGCAACAGCTCTTTTAGGTGTAACAAGCGCATTCGCAGCTAACCCATTCTCCGATGTAACTCCTGATTCTTGGGCATACCAAGCTGTATCTCAATTAGCAGCAGCTGGCATCGTTAATGGTTACCCAGATGGTACTTTCAAAGGTCAAAACGATATCACCCGTTACGAAATGGCTCAAATGGTAGCTAAAGCAATGGCTAACCAAGATAAAGCTAATGCAGAACAACAAGCAATGATCAATCGTTTGGCTGATGAATTCTCTAACGAATTGAACAACTTGGGCGTACGCGTTTCCAAATTGGAAGACCGTGTAGGTAATGTAAAAGTTACTGGTGATGCTCGTATCCGTTATCAAGGATCTGAAGACAAAGGCGTTTACAAAACTGATAGCAAATCTTTAACTGACGGCCGTGCTCGTGTTCAATTCAATGCAAAAGTAAATGACAAAACTGATGCAGTAGTTCGTGTTAAAGGTGGCTATGAATTCGGTGATGCTTCCAATGGTACAACTGCTAAAATCGACCGTGCATATGTAGATCACAGATTTGGTCAAAACGTATCCGCTAAGGCTGGTCGTTTCAATCAAACAATTGGTGGCGGTTTAATGTACGATGATACATTCGACGGTGCTCAATTGAACGTTGGTAATGATAAAATCCAAGTACAAGGTGCTTATGGTTACATGATGGAAGGCGCTTCAGCAGGCAATGCTAAATCTGATAACCCATCTGTATCTTATGTAGGTGTTAAAGGCAAAATCGGTCAAGAATCCTCCGTTGGTGGTTTCTATTCCAGATTGTCTAGCGGTAATTTAAAACACAATGGTGTTAGCGTTGCTAATGATCACCAAAACGTATACGGCTTCAATGCGGACTTCCGCAAAGATAAAGTATGGGTTGGCGGTGAATGGTTGAAAGCTTCTGACGTAGCTAATTCTCAAGCTTGGACAGCTGGTGTAGGTTATGGTAACTACGACATCGCTAAGAAAGGTACTTGGGATGTGAAAGGTCAATACTTTAACCAAAAAGCTAATGCACCAATCGTAAGCTCCACTTGGGATCAAGCATATGATTTAACTAACACAAATAACGGTTACAAAGGTTATGTAGCGACAGTTGATTACGCTGTACAAGATAACGTAGGCTTAAGTGCTGGTTATGGTTTCAACTCTAAAGACCAAAGCGGTAAAGACTTATCCGATTTCTATCGTGCAGAACTTAACTACAAATTCTAATTGATAATCAAATAACACTATTATGAAAACCATCTCTTAATAACATATAATAGTATATATAAAGGAGTCCTCCTTGGAGGGCTCCTTTTTGTATGTGAAAATCGTAAAATGCAATATGTAGTATGAGTATAAAATGACTCAATTATGAAGGGATATTAATAAGATAAAATAATTAGTTATTGTTTTATAAGCAAAACTTTATAATGTATATGAGAATAAATATCATTATAAGAAAAAATGGATAAATTTGTATAAAATTTTAATTTTTTTGAGTCTTAAAAAATTTAGATAAAATCTAAGTTTTTCAAGATTTTGAAATTTAAAATTTTCTAAATGAGAATATAAATGAGAAAAAAGGGTTTACATCAAAATTTCTTCGTGCTAATATCATGGCAACAAGAAGCGGTAAGCAAAACATACTGAAATCTCGATGAAGAATTATGGCGAGGAAACGTGGACACTCCCAAGAGAATTCTAAATCTTGAAATTAGAATGAATTGTGAATCGCAACTTGTGAAAACAATTTTATTCTTATTTTTCAGAAAGAAGGAATTCAACTATGAAAAAACAATTCGCAGCAATCTTTGCAGCAACAGCAGTTTTGGGTGTAACTACTGCATTCGCAGCTAACCCATTCTCCGATGTAACTCCTGATTCTTGGGCATACCAAGCAGTTTCTCAATTAGCAGCTGCTGGTATCGTTAACGGTTATCCAGATGGTACTTTCAAAGGCCAAAACGATATCACTCGTTACGAAATGGCTCAAATGGTAGCTAAAGCTATGGCTAACCAAGACCGCGCTAACGCTGAACAACAAGCTATGATCAACCGTTTGGCTGATGAATTCTCCAACGAATTGAACAACTTGGGCGTTCGTGTAGCTCGTTTAGAAGACCGCGTTGGTAACGTAAAAGTAACTGGCGATATGCGTCTTCGTTACCGCGATCAAGCACATAAAGCAGGTGACACAAATAATGAAAATTCCAAATTCGATGCTCGTGCACGTATCCAATTCAATGCAAAAGTAAACGACCGCACTGATGCAGTAGTTCGTTTAGCTTCCGATAATTTTGAATTTGGTGATGCTGCCCATGGTTCTAATGTTGGCGTTTCCGTAGACCGTGCTTATGTAAATCATAAATTCGGTGAACGCGTATCTGTTAAAGCTGGTCGTTTTGGCCAAGTTGTTGGTGGCGGTTTAGCATTTGATGGTACATTTGATGGTGCTCAATTTAATGCAGGTAATGACAAAGTTAACTTCCAAGCAGCTTATGGTTATGCAGTATCTGGTGCAGCTGAAGGTACACCAAGAAAAGATAATCCAGAACTTGCTATCGTTAATTTGAACGGTAATGTTGGTAAACATGCTAATGTTGGCGGTTTCTACACTCATGTAAATGGTGAAGATCTTCAACTTGGTGGTAAAAACGTTAAAAATATTTACGGCTTCAACACAGATCTTAACTTTGATAAAGTTTGGGTTGGTGGCGAATGGTTGAAAGCTTCCAACGTAGCTAAATCTCAAGCTTGGACTGCAGGCGTTGGTTATGGCAACTACAAACAAGCTAAACAAGGTACTTGGGATGTTAAAGCTCAATACTTCAACCAAAAAGAAAATGCTCCAATCGTTGATTCTACATGGAACCAAAAATATGGTGTTGATTCCAAAGGTTGGTTAGCGACTGTTGATTATGCATTGCAAAACAACGTTGGCTTGTCCGCTTACTATGGTTTCGACTGGAAAACTCAAAACGGTACTGACAAAGGTGACTTCTACCGTGCAGACCTTAACTACAAATTCTA